>SXOM01000603.1 GCA_005776735.1 Pseudomonadota bacterium | reverse complement strand
CGGCCGTTGGCCGGCTCGGTGACGCGGCGGGTGACGGGTCGGGCGGAATTGGCTGAGCGGAGCGCAGGTTCGCTTGCGAACCTGCAGCGGAGCGAACGCCAATTTCGCCCGGCCCGGCAGGACCCGGGGGTGACCTCGTTCCGCAAGCGCCGGGTCAGGCGTTTCCCCCGCCCGCAGGACGCCGACCCGCGCCCCGGGTCGCCGCGTCTTGCCCGGCCCGCGCTCAGGCGCCCAGCATGCCGCGAAGTTCGCCCGACTCGTGCAACTGCTTGAGGATGTCGGCCCCGCCGACGAACTCGCCGCCGACGAAGACCTGCGGCAGGGTGGGCCAGTTGCTGAACTGCTTCACCCCTTCGCGGACGTCGCCGTCGCTCAACACGTCGAAGTGTGCGAACGGCTTCCCGTAGCTCTTGAGGATGCCGGCCGCGGTAGCCGAGAACCCGCAGCTCGGGGCCTCGGGGGAGCCCTTCATGAACAGGACGACCGCGTTGGACTTGACCAGCTCCTCGATGTACTCCGGCACCGGGCGATCTCCTCGCGGCGACCGCGGCTCTTCTTCCACGCGCGGCGGTGCCGACGGGCGCGCCATCGGGAGCGGGACGTTCGGGCGGGGAGGGGGGCTGCCCCCGAGGACGGGCAGGCGGCGCTTGATGCGGTCGAGGAGGCTCATTCCCTGAGCGTAGCTGACTCGCGCGCGCGCGGGTGTGGGCTGGATCACCACGTTATGCGGGGCGCATGCGCGCCCTCCTCGCCTTCGCCCTGTTCGCCTCCTGCACGTCCGACACCGCGACCGACACCGGCCAGGACGACGCCGGGCCGCCGCCGGTCGTCACCATCGTGCTCCCCGAGTCCGACCAGGTGTACGCCTGGGAGGACACGATCGAGGTCGAGGTCGCGGTCAAGCGCGGAAAGGAAGAGGTCGCCTTCCGCAGCGTGGTCTGGTCGGTGGGCGGCGAGACCATCAAGGGCGAAACTGCGTCGATCAAGGCGCAGGCGGTGGGCGCCGGCGACCACGAGGTCAGCGTGGAGCTCTACGTCGGCGACGACAAGTACACCGAGTCGGTCGACATCGTCGTCGAGGAGGAGATCGTCGACACCGGCGTCGGCCCCGGCTCCACCCACTACGAGGGCACCATGGCGACCCACGTGTGGTACGACGGCGACTTCGGCTCGTTCGACGCCGACTGCCCCGGGACCGTCACGTTCGACGTGAGCGAGGAGGGCGTCATGTCGGGCACGGGGTGGTGCCTCCTCGATGGGGAGTACGACATGTACTACGTCATCGAGGGCCAGCAGAACGGCGCCGGCATCAGCGGCACGCTCATCGCCGAGCAGGACGGCGAGGAGGTGCGCACGCCCTTCACCGGCACCGGTCGGGCGGGCGAAACGATGACCGCCAACTACGACAAGACCTTCAACGACAGCGGCGAGAGCGTGCGAATCGCCGGTACGTTCACGGCCGATCCGGTCGCGCCGCCGCAGTAATGCACCCGTTCCAGCGCACCGAGCTCCTCGTCGGGCGCGCCGGCTGGGAGCGCCTGCAGCACGCCCGGGTGATGGTCGTCGGCGTCGGCGGCGTCGGCAGCTACGCCGCCGAGGCGCTGGTGCGGGCCGGCGTCGGCCACCTCACGCTCGTCGACTTCGACAAGGTGTGCCTGACCAACCTCAATCGCCAGCTCCACGCCACGCGGCGGACGGTCGGCGCGAGCAAGGTGGGGCTGATGCTCGAGCGGTGCCGCAGCATCAACCCCAAGGCCGACGTGGTGGCCGAGCAGCGATTCTTCGACGCCACCAACGCCGACGAGCTGCTCGCCCCCGGCTTCGACTTCGTGGTCGACGCCATCGACAACGTCACCGCCAAGGTCGCGCTCCTGGTGGCCTGCCACGACCGCGGGCAGCGCGTCGTCAGCGCGATGGGCGCGGGCGGTCGCCTCGACCCCACCCGCATCCGCGTGACCGACATCAGCCGCACCGAGAAGGACCCGCTCGCCAAGGTGGTACGCCTCGAGCTCCGCGCCCGCGGCGTGCAGTCCGGCATCGAGTGCGCGTGGACCGACGAGGAGCCCAACGGCCTCGACGAGCGGGTGCAGGACGAGTTCTCCTGCATCTGCCCCCACGGGGAGAACGAGCACCACTCCTGCGGTCACCGCAACGTGGTGCAAGGCACGGTCAGCTGGATGCCGGCGATGTTCGGGCTCACGCTGGCGGGCGTGGTGGTCAACCGCCTGCTCGGCCGGCCCGTGCTCTCGGCCGACCGCACCCCGGCCCTCGGCACACCCCGCAAGAAGAAGCAGCGGGTCAACGCCCGGTTGGGCGCCGCGCCGCGACCTGCCTGACGGCGGCAACCCCTCGCGCGCGGCGCGCGGCGCCGTCGAGCTTCTGCCGCCTTCGGGACGGGCCTGAGGCGCCGCCCCGGGGCTAGCCCGGCGCCGGGACCGGAGCTGCGCCTTCGGCCGGGGCCGCGGCAGGATCGGCCGGGGGCGGCGGTGGCGCGTCGGGGTCGATCGGGAGCTTGCCGTTGTCGTCCATGCAGCAGCGGAAGCCCGTCGCGCGGTTGGTGTTGCCCGAGTTGAAGTCGACCGCGTAGGCGCAGCGGGTGCCCTGCTGGCCGCCACCGAGCTTGCCGCCCTTCACGATGCCGAACTTCGTGTTGGCGGCGTTGTCGGCCGTCCACTCGATCGCGCCGCCCGACAGGTCGTAGACGCCCCACCCCGACTTGCACGACTCCTGCGAGCCGCTGGCGCGGTCGAGGTGCCCGTCGGCGTCCTTGTCGCCGCCGGGATCGGTGCCGCACGCTTCGCCGTTGTAGGTGTTGCCGTAGCCGTAGATGTTCATCTCCGGGCCCTTGCACGCCCGCTCCCACTCCATCGCCGAGCACAGGCGCTTGCCCTGCGCGGCGCACGCGCCGGCTGCGTCGGTGCGCGTGGCGTTGACGACCGGGTGGCCGCCGACCTCGTTGGGGTACTCGAAGAGGTCGATGTAGTAGCCGGCCACCTCGACCTCGACGGCCAGGGGCTCGGTGGCGGCGGCGACCGAGCCACCTTCGGAGCGCATGCGGCCGCGGATGAACTTGCCGGTCGGGATGAACGCCATGTTCGGGTGCCCCTCGGCCTTGGCCTTCTGGAGCGAAGCGTCGATGGGGTTTTCGCGGATGACGCGCGCGCGCTGCGAGTCGTCGTCCTTGCGGGCGGCGGCCTCGGGATCGTTGAGCGCGAAGAACCCGCCGATGGCGGCGAGCGCCAGGACGCTTCCGCCCACGACCATGCCGATGGTGCGCTTGGGCATGCCCGCGGCGGGCTTGTCGTCGTCGGTGAAGGCGCGCTGGATGTCGTTGATCATGTCGCGCGCGGACGGGTAGCGATCGGCCGCTTCGCCGGCGATGGCGATGTCCACGATGTCGTCGACGTGTTTGGGGAGGTCTTCGCGCACCTGGGTGGGCGAGAGATAGGTGCCCATGGGCGTTTGCCCGCACAACAGCTCGTAGAAGATGACGCCGACCGAGTACAGGTCGGTCTGCACCGTGCCGCCGGACGAGGGCGACGTGAGCTCGGGGGCCATGTACCGGGAGTCGGTGCTCTCGGCGATGCTCTCGGCGAGGGCGCCGGGGTTGACCAGCTCGGACAGGCCGAGGCCGTTGAGCTTGACCGTGCGCACGACCTTGCCGGGGCCGACCTGCTTGGTGTTGATGAGGACGTTGGCCGGCTTCACGTGGCGGTGCACGAGGCCCGCCTGGTGCGCGGCTTCGACCGCCTCGAGCACCCGCACGACGATCTGGCAGGCTTCCTGGAGCGTGAACGACTTGCGCTGGCCGGCGTAGCTGTCCATCAGGCGGCGGAGGCTCTCGGCCTCGAAGAGCTCGCTCACCACGTAGGTGGCGCCGGCGTGCTCCCCGACCTCGACCAGCGGCACCAGCGCGTCGGCGCGGGCGGACTGGATCTTCTGGACCACGGGGGCCGTGGCCGACGCCGGGAGCGGCGCGCCGGTGAGCACCTTGATGCACACCGGCCGGCCGCTGGACAAAGCGCGGGCCTTGTAGCTCTTGCCGGTGGGCCCTTCGCCGATGAGGGCGTCCACTTCGAACTTCTTGGCGACGACGTCGCCCTGGCGCAGCGTCAAACTCGATCCGGACACTTCCGCACTCCCGGGGCCTACCGGAAGACGGTACCACGCGCGGCCTCCCGCGTACAGGCGCCGGGCCGCCCGGAGTTGGTGAAGCCGTGAAAAAGTGCGAACGGCCGCCTACGGCGCGCGCTCGCCCACGAAGAACCGGATCACGGCGACGGCGCGTCGGTACCACTCCCGCGGGTGGATGCGCGCGGCGAACAACCAGTGCATCACGAGGCCGAAGAACATCCCGAGGGCGATGACGCCGATGCCGAACCCGAAGAACGGCCACACCGGAACGCCGAACGGCTCCGGCGCCCAGGTGGCGACGAGGATCGTGCCGCTGACCGCGAGCGCCAGCGCGCACAGCGCGAGCGAGATGCGCGTGGCGGCGTGGTGGATCTCCTGGCGGAGCAGCTCGGCGTCGGGGTCCTTGGCGGTGATGGAGACCCGGCCGCGCTCGAGGTCGAGCAGGAGCTGGTTGGCCTGGGTCGGCAGGTCGCGGAAGGCGGTCTGCGCGTGCTGCAGGACCCGCAACGTGTCGGCGCTGAGCCGCTCCGGCCCGAAGCGGCGCTGCACGAGGCGCTGGGCCCACGGGCGGACCTCCTCGACGATGTCGGTGTCGGGCAACAGCCGCTTGGCGATCCCGTCGACGATGCTGCCGGCGCGCGCGACGATGGCGAACTCGCGGGGGAGCTGGATGTGGTAGCGCTTGGCCACCTCGATGAACTCGAGCAACGACCCGCGGGCGCTCAGGTCGTTGAGCGACGCCCCGTGGTACTTCGCCATCAACCGTTCGATCTCGTTGCGGAACGCCTTGAGGTCGACCCGTTCGGCGGTCGCGCCGGCGCGGTACACGGCCATCGCGACGGTCTCGGCGTCACGGAAGACCAGGCCCGCGAAGATGTCGGTCATCACGTCCTGCATCTGCGCGGTCAACGTGCCGGTGAGGCCGAAGTCGAGGAAGCACAGCGCGCCGTCGTCGAGCACCATCAGGTTGCCGGGGTGCGGGTCGCCGTGGAAGAAGCCGTGCTCGAAGAGCTGGTGGTACCAGCTCTCGATGAACTTCCGCATCGCCTGGCGGCCCTCGTCGGTGCCGCCCACCACGGCGTTGAGCTTCTTGCCGCGCATCAGCGTCATGACCAGCACCCGCCGGGTGCACCACTCCCGGTGGATCTCCGGGATGGTCACACCGGCGATCGCGAGGTGGTTGGTCCGGAAGCGCTCCGCAGCGCGCGCTTCCTGGAGGAAGTCCAGCTCCGTCTGGATGGCGAGCTCGAACTCCTGGACGATCTCGACCGGCGTGTAGAGCCCGGGGACCTGGAGCTGCCCTTCCACCAGGCGCGCCAGGGTGTACAGGATGTGCAGGTCGCTCTGGAGCACGGTGTGGATGCCGGGACGCTGCACCTTCACCGCGACCTCGGTGCCGTCGAGCAGGACGGCGCCGTGCACCTGGGCGATGCTGGCGCTCGCGAGCGGCGCCTCGTCGAACGACGCGAACACCTCGGTCAGCGGGCGCCCCAGCTCCTCCTCGACGAGGGTGCGCACCTGGTCGAACGGCACCTGGGGCGCGTTGTCCTGGAGCTCCGCGAGCTCGGTGAGGACGGCCTGCGGGAGGATGTCGGGCCGCACCGACAGCACCTGCCCGAGCTTGATGTAGGTGGTCCCCAGGTCGGCGAGGGCGAGCCGCACCCGCCGCGCGACCGGCTGCTCCGACGCGCTCGACGCGGTCTCGATCCCGATGATGCGGGCGAGCTCGCCGAAGCCGTGTCCGGCGAGGGTGAGCGCGACGTCGCGTACACGAGGCAGATCGCGGACGGAGATGTGGGCGGCCATCAGGTCACGGGGCTCAGTACGCCCGCGCGAACAACGCCACGTGGGTGGCCGGGCGGCCGCTGTAGAAGCACGGACCGTCCGGCGCCTGCCCGTCGAGCGGGTAGCACCGGATGGTCGCCTTGGTCTCTTCCTTGATCTTCGCCTCGGCCTCGGCGTCATCACGCCAGTTGACCAGGAAGAACCCGCCCTCGTCGAGCCGTGCCTTGAACTCGTCGTAGCTCTGGACGCGGAAGGTGCGCGCCGCCATGCGCTCGCGGGCGCGGGCGAGCAGCGTGGCCTGGATCTCGGCCAGCTTGGCGTCGACCGCCGCACGCAGGCCGTCCCCGACGGGAATGCCGAACTTCCCCCCGCCGGTGCGCGGCGCGGCGAAGACGCTGTTCTGCGCGACGTCGCGCGGCCCGATCTCCAGCCGCAGCGGCACGCCCTTGCGCTCCCACTCGAAGTACTTGGCGCCCGGCTTGAGCTGGTCTCGCGCGTCCACCTTCACGCGCAGGCCCTTGAGGGCAGCGGCCACCTGCTCGGCGAACGCGACCACCGCGGCCTTCTCGCCCTCGCCCTTCCAGATGGGGGTGATGACCACCTGGATCGGCGCGATGGCCGGCGGGAGCACCAGCCCCGTGTCGTCGCTGTGGGTCATGATGACCGCGCCCACCAGGCGCGTGGACACGCCCCAGCTCGTCGCCCAGACGTGCTCGCGGACGCCGGACTCCCCGGTGAAGGTCACGTCGAAGGCCTTGGCGAAGTTCTGTCCCAGGAAGTGGCTGGTGCCCGCCTGCAGCGCCCACCCGTTCTGCATCATCGCTTCGATGCACATCGTGTCGACCGCGCCGGCGAAGCGCTCGGAGGCGGACTTGACGCCCGGGATGACCGGACAGGCGAGGATGGTCTCGGCGAACTCGGCGTACACGCCGAGCATCTTCTTGGTCTCGTCGACCGCTTCGGCCGCGGTGGCGTGGGCGGTGTGCCCCTCCTGCCACAAGAACTCCGCCGTGCGCAGGAAGGGACGCGTCTTCATCTCCCAGCGCACGATGTTGGCCCACTGGTTGATGAGGATCGGCAGGTCGCGGTGGGACTGGATCCACTTCCCGTACATGTGCCAGATGATCGTCTCGCTCGTGGGCCGGATGACCAGCGGCTCCTCGAGGCGCGCCGTGGGGTCGGGTTCGACCCCGCCGCCCTCGGCGGCGCGCAGGCGATGGTGGGTGACCACCGCGCACTCCTTGGCGAAGCCCTCGACGTGCTCGGCCTCCTTCGACAAGAAGGAGACCGGGATGAGCAACGGGAAGTAGGCGTTGACGTGGCCGGTGTCCTTGAAGCGCTGGTCGAGCTCCCCCTTCATGAGGTCCCAAACCGCGAAACCGTGCGGACGGAGCACCATGGACCCCTTGACCGGCGAGTAGTCGCACAGCTCCGCGGCCTGGATCACGTCCAGGTACCACTGGGAATAGTCTTTGGCGCGGGGGGTGATGCCGTTGTCGGCCATGGTCGTCTCCTTCGGACCGGGCGCATAGCCCGCGGTCGGGCGCCGCTCAACGGCCGTCGGGCGCGGGGCTGGCGGGGGCGGCTTCGCCCTTCGGGGCCCCGAGCTGCGGGGAGGGGATGCGGCGGGCGTCGGCCTCGACGGTGGCCGCCACCGCTGCGAGCGTGGCGGCGTCGAGGTGATCGGGGCGCCGGAGCACCCACAGGTCGCCGCAGGACCCCGAGAGCGGGCGCCCGAGCTCGGCGGTCAGGCGCTCGACGGTGGGCCAGTCCTTCCCACCGCCGCACGGGTGCCCCATCCACACCGATCGGAAGCCCCGGTCCCACAAGAGCACCACCGACGCCGTACGGGCCTCGGCGGTGGTGGCCGCCCCGGCGAGGGAGCGCACCAGCGGGAGCGCGGCCGACCACGTCATGCCGTCGGTGGCCCAGTGGTCGACCCGCTCCACCGCGATCGACTGGAACGGCCGGTCCAGGTACACCTGGGCGGCGACCGAGCGGGCGCGGAGCGTGGCGTCGAAGAGCGACACCGGCGAGCGCGCCTCGGCCACCGCGTCGGCGCGGGTGGCCCAGCTCAGCTCGAGCACCGCGCCCTCGGGGGCTTCCACGTCGGGCGCGCCTTCGAGCACGAATTGGCTGCGCGGGAACGGCACCGCGTCGGCCCACGCCACCTCGGCGAGCGCCACCGGCACCAGGAGCACGACCCACCGTCGCTGGCTGGCGAGCCCCGCGAGCACCGCCACCGCGATGTTGGTGATGACGAGGTACCGAACGGGGAAGTTGAGCGGCTCGGCCACCCACGACAACGCCTGGTTGACATAGCCGAGCGGCAGGACGACCGCGGGGGAGAGCACCTTCCCGCCCCACCAGAGCGTGTTCCCGCAGGCGAGGACGATGCCGACCAGGGCCACGCCGAGCCACGGGGCGGCGCGACGCGGTGCCGTCGCGAGCCCCACGAGCGCCAGGAGCAGGGCGGCGCCGCCCAGGTAGCGGCCACCGAGGTAGGGCTCGAAGGGCCGCGCGAGGTCGGTGGTGAAGCGCCCGTCGTAGCGGAACAGCTCTTCCGGCTGCAACGAGGTGACCGCGTACGAATCGAGCATCGGCCCTCGGGCCATCCACGCCAGGAAGCCCACGTCGGGGGGCCCATCGCCGGACTGGTAGTTGGTGGCGAACAACTTGACCAGCGGGACCACCAGCAGCACGCACACCAGCGCGCCCAGGGCCCACCCGAGCACCACCTCGCGGCGCGGCCGGAACGTCGCGACCGCGTACACTCCCACCGCGGTCGCCAGGAAGAACCCATGGTAGAAGCAGGCGAGCGTCGCGGCCGCCATGCAGAGCCCGAGCTGCGCGAACGCCGCGGGCGTGAGCAACCGCCGCGCCCGCACCGCGAGCGCGAGGCCGAGCGGCACCCACCACGACTGGCGCAGCTCGCCCACGCCCGCGTGGAGCGTGAACGCGGTGAACGCGCTCCCTTGCGCCATCGCCGCCGCGACGTGGGTGCCGAGCCGCGTCGCCCCGACCTCGTGCGCCAACCACGCCGTGCACAGCCCGAGCGCGACGACGTGGCCCAGCGCGAGCAGGTTCGCCGCGAGCACGGGGGGGAGCGGCAACCACGCGGTCAACAGGCCGTTGGTGACCTCGATCGGGTACAGCTCCATCCCCGAGGGAAAGTTCACCAGCGTGGTCTGGAGGCCCCACGGCCCCGCGCTCCACTCGCGGTGCATCCACCACAGGTTCCACACGTGCTTGATCGCGTCGCCCTTGGGCGAGCCGAGCACCTTTCCCGCCGGGTCGAGGACCAGCGGCCACGTCAGCGCCACCGCGAGGGCCACGCACTGCAGGATCAGGACCGCGAGCCGCACGTGGCGGCATAACCCAGGCCGGTGGGTTAGCGCGCGGCCGCCCCCCGGGAGTGTCCATGCCGCATCGTGCGAAGCGCGCCGCCAACATCGTCCGCGGCCTGGCCATGGACGCGGTCCAGAAGGCCAACAGCGGTCACCCGGGCTTGCCGCTGGGCATGGCCGACGTCGCGAGCGTCCTGTACGGACGCTTCGTCAAGTACGACCCCAAGGACCCCTTCTGGGCCGACCGGGATCGGGTGGTGTTCTCCGGCGGCCACGGCAGCTCGCTGTTGTACGCGCTGGCGCACCTGATGGGGATCGGGGTCGCGGGGCACCCGCACCTTGCCCCGCTCGGCATCGACGACCTGCAGCAGTTCCGCCAGTGGGGCAGCCGCACCCCGGGCCACCCCGAGTACCGCGAGGCGCCGGGGGTCGAGTGCACGACCGGCCCGCTGGGCCAGGGCATCGCGATGGCGGTGGGCATGGCCATCGGCGAGGCCCACCTTCGCGCGCGCTACGGCGCCGGCCTGGTCGACCACTTCACCTACGCGTTGTGCGGCGACGGCGACCTGATGGAGGGCGTCGCGGTCGAGGCCGCGTCGCTCGCCGGACACCTCGGGCTCGGTCGCCTCGTGGTCCTCTACGACGACAACGGCATCACCAGCGTCGGCGGCACCGGCCTCTCCTTCACCGGGGACCCCGCCCGGAAGGTCGGCGCGATGGGG
>SXOM01000602.1 GCA_005776735.1 Pseudomonadota bacterium | reverse complement strand
CGCCGCGGGCCGCTCGACGCGGCGGGCCGGGCCTGGGCCGCGCGGGTGCTCGCCGAGCAGGGGGCGCTCCGCGCCGAACCCTGGCGCGAGCGGGTGCTCGACCTGAGCTTTCACTTCGACGTCGGCGACACCGGGATCGCGCACCCGGTGGGCGTGTGCCGCTTCCTGACCCTCGCCGGCGGACAGTTCGTCGGCACCGTGCCGGGGCGCTGGCGCGAGGGGCTCGACCCCGAGCTCGCCCGGTGGACCACCGCCGACGGGAACGAGCCGCGCCGCCTCGCCCGCATCGCCGAGGCCGTGGGCAGCTTCCTCGCGCCGCGCCTGCACACGCTCGGCGTACGCGGCCCGGTGGGGGTCGACGCGTTCGTCTACCGGCACGACGGGGGCCTGCGCCTGGACCCCCTCGTCGAGGTGAACCCGCGCTACACGATGGGCCGGGTGTCGTTGGCGTTGGACCCCCACATCCACCCGCGAGCCCGCGCCACGTGGCGCCTGTTGCCGGTCGCGGGGCTCGGGGCCCCCCCCGAAGCGTGGTTCGCCGCGCGCGCCGCCGCCGCGCCACTGGAGCTCCAGGACGGCCTGATGCGGCGAGGGGTTTTCGCGACGAGCGACCCGGCGGGCGCCGCGGCGGTGGTGAGCGTGCTGGAGCTCACGTAGGCGCCTACCGCGCCGCCGGGCGCGCGCCGGCCTCGGCCGCCGTCGGGACGGTCGCGGCGCGCCCGCCTAACGGCAGCTGATGTCGAAGGTGCCCACGACGCTCCCGCCCGGGAGCGCGAGGCTGGAGTCGGGGTCCCACGCGGTGTCGACCGTGCCGGCGAAGCGCACCTGGGCCTCGAGCTCGTCGAGCGTCACCTCGGCGTGGTTGACCTTGCCGTGGTGGACCGTGTCCAGCGCCCAGTCGGCGATGCCCCCGAGCGTGACCATCGTGGTGCCCATGTTCGGGTAGCTCGCGGTGTCGCCCGGCGTCATCGAGGCGCCGATGTTGATGCTCATCTGGTAGGCGCCCGACGGGTCCTGCATGCGCAGGAGCAGGTCGCCGCTGTCCTGGCACAACACCTCCAACAGCGGGGTGTCGTCGGCGTCGAAGCGGAAGCTCGCGCCGTTGTAGGTGGCCGCGAGGTCGGTGGTGCGCTCGCCGCCGCCGGTGTCCGCCCCGGTGTCGGTGTCGGTGTCCGAGTCGGTGTCGGTGTCCGAATCGGTGTCGGTGTCCGAATCGGTGTCGGTGTCCGAATCGGTGTCGGTGTCGGTGTCGGTGTCCGCGACATCGCCGCTGTCGGCATCGGTGGGGGTGGTGCAGGCGAAGGGGAGCAGGAAGATCACCATGTGGGCCCTCGGTCTCCGCGGATCATAAGCCCATCGCGGCCGCCGCGGCGACTCGACCCGCGCGGCCCCTCGACGCGGGAACGTGGCCACCGTGTCACACCACATTCTCGCGGCGCGTATTCCTTTCGGCCGAGTTTCGTCCTACACTCGCCGTTCCCCGGAGTCCCCATGCGCACCCTCCTCCCCGTTTCGCTCGCGCTCGTCGCCGCCGCCTGCGTCAACGAGAACACGCTGTCCAGCGAGCCGGAGGAGCCGTCCAAGTTCGACACCTCGTCGGATTGGGAAGCCCCGGTGGACACTTCCGAGGACGACACCGACACCGACAGCGGCGGGGGGGTCATCGTCACGCCGACCTGCGACGACGACGCCGAGCTCCTGCAGACCGCGGCCTACGACATCGCGCAGCGCACCGACTGCGAAGCGCCACCCCCGACCACCCCCGACTGGACGCTGTCGTACAAGTGGAAGGACGCCACCATCGGCATGATGCTCTCCACGGTGGCGGTCGGCCACCTCACCGACGACGACGGCGACGGCACCTACGGCTCGTCGGGCGACACGCCCGACGTGGTGGCCACGCCCTACTCCGGCAAGGTCGTGGCCTACAACGGGGACGACGGCAGCACCATCTGGTCCACGAGCTCCTCCCAGATCGAGCAGAGCACGCCGGCCATCGGCGACCTCGACGGCGACGGCATCCCCGAGGTGGTCGTCTTCGGCCTGTACGCCAGCTTCGCCCTGCACGGCAACGACGGCAGCGCCTACTGGACCGGCAACGGCCCGAGCTCCATCAAGACCTACTGCGGCAGCGTCAACATCGCCGACCTCGACGCCGACGGCGACCCCGAGGTGTTCTCGGGCCGCCAGATCCTCGACGGCCAGACCGGCCGCACCCGCGGCACCGGCTCCCTCGGGAACGCCACGGCGATCTCGGGCGAATCGCCGCAGTCGTTGGCCGCCGACATCGACCTCGACGGCGACCAGGAGGTCATCGTCGGCAACGCGGCGTACGACGCGAGCGGCACCACGATCTACTCCAGCGGCGGCGGCGACGGCTTCCCGGCGGTGGGCAACTTCGACGCCGACCCCGAGGCCGAGATCGTGGTGGCGCAGCAGGGCAAGGTCATCCTGTACGAGCACGACTTCACCAAGATCTGGGAGACGAGCATCGGCAGCGGCGGCTACTTCGGCCCGCCCGCGGTCGCGGACTTCGACGGCGACGGCGACCCCGAGATCGCGGTTCCTGTCGCCCCCGGCGTGGTCATGCTCGACAGCGACGGCACCCAGGTGTGGAAGTACCCCGGCACCAGCTCCACGTTCTTCGACGGGGTGAGCGCCTACGACCTCGACGGCGACGGCATCTGGGAGGTCCTGCACGTCGGCAACGACGGCGTGCACATCCTCAACGGCCCCGACGGCGCGCTGTTGTCGAGCCTCGCCGCGGCGCAGTCCTACTGTGGCCAGATGCCGGTCGTCGCCGACATGGACGGCGACCTGCACGTCGACATCGCGTTCGGCACCTACAACTCGGGCGTGTTCGTCATGGAGGACGCCGCCAACGCGTTCACCGCCGGCTTCCAGTACTGGAACCAGCACGCGTTCTCGATCACCAACATCGACACCGACATGAGCATCCCGGCGTACCCCACGCCCAACTGGTCGGCCGGGTACAACAACTTCCGCGCCGGCCCCCCGGTCGAGGCGGTCTTCCCCGACACCAACCTCATCGGCAAGGTGCAGGCGGTGTGTGTCGACGAGTGCGACGCCGGCAACATCACCTTCTCGTGGAGCGTCGGGAACGACGGCCTGACCGACATCACCGACCCGGTCGGCGTCGAGATCTGGGGCCACTACCAGGACGGCACCGACCACCTGTTGTACAGCACCACGTGGACGGCGAGTGTACGCGCCGGCAAGATGGAAGCGTCCAACACCTACGAAGCGGTGGGCCTGGCCGAGGGCCTGCAGACCTTGTCGATCCGCCTCGACGGCGGCGCCGACTCCACGGTCAGCCAGATCATGGAGTGCGACGAGTCCGACAACGAGGACACGCTCGGCCTCGGCTGCGTGAACTGACGGTCAGCCGCCGACGAGGCGGCGGTGCTCCGGCATCATGCAGCGGTCCTGGACCACCTCGATGCCCGCCCCGGCGAGCATCGCGGCCGCGTCGTCGTTGGCGATGCCGAGCTGGAACCACACCACCGACGGCCGCCACGGCAGGGCCAGGAGCTCCTCCGCCACGCCGACGAGCGCGTCGGACCGGCGAAAAACCTCGACCACCTCGACCGGGCGCAGCGCGGCCACGCCCGCGACCGCCGGGGCGCCGAGCCAGTCCTGCCCGGCGAGCTTCGGGTTCACGCCCACGACGGCCCACCCGCGCTCGCGAAGGTACTTCGGCACGTAGAACGCCGCCTCCCACGGGTCGGCCTTGGCGCCGATCACCCCCAGGCTCCGGGGAACGGCGAGGATGCGGCGAAGGTCGGCGTCGGCGGTGCGGATCATCGGGTCCAGGTATCCGGTGGCGGGCGCGCCGCGACCGTCCGCTCCCCGCGCCGGGGCGGGCGCGCGCCCGGACGCCGACCCCCCACCGCCCACCAAAATACCGCTCGAAGTTCGACATCGCCCCGCCCACCGACCGGGGGCCGGTGCAGCCAGACCCTCGCGGTTCGGCGTCCTGCCGTTGTGCCAAACGCCGCCCTCGGTCGCCGGTTCGGTGACGCGGCGGGTGACGTCGGCCAGCACCCCAACGCGCTTCGCGCGCCGGGGGCCCGCCGGCCGACCTGCCCATTCGGTCGTCAACGAGGCGGCCCGCCCTCGGACCGATGGCGGGCGGGCCGCCATGGGGCCTCATCTCGGTGAGGCGGCAGGACCCGGGGGTGACCTCGCCTTCGTTCAACGCCTCGCCGTGCGTTTGCCCCCGCCCGAAGATGCCGACCCGCGCCCCGGGGTCGCCGCGTCTTGCCCGGCCCCCCGCCGGTGAGACCCCGCGAGGTCAGACCTCGATCACCGTGAATGCATCCCCGCCCTCGCTCGCGTCGCCGGGCCGGAAGGTACGAACGCCCGGAGCGCGGCGCAAGAACGTGCGCAGGCCCGACTTCAGCGCGCCGGTGCCGTGCCCGTGGAGGAGGTAGCCGTAGCGGTCGCCCTGCCCCTTGAGCAGCCCCACGAAGGTCGTGACCTCGTCCTCGGCCTCGGCGAGGCGCTTGCCGCGCAGGTCGCAGGTGTTGTGGGGGAGGCGGACCCCGGCGCCGTCACTCGCCGGCGGCAGCTCGGGCGCGCGCTCCGCGCGCGGGGCCGCGGCCTCACCGGGGCG
>SXOM01000601.1 GCA_005776735.1 Pseudomonadota bacterium | reverse complement strand
GGCGAGCGCACCGGCGTCGAGGTCGTGGCCCAGGACGAAGGTGCAGACCCTGCGGCGGTCGCGCACCAGGCGGCCGAGGCGGGCAAGGCCCGCGGTGTCGACGTGGTGATCTGCGACACGGCCGGGCGGCTCCAAGCCCAGAAGGCCCTGATGGACGAGCTCGCCAAGGTGCGGCGGGTGCTCGCCAAGGTGATGCCCGGCGCGCCGCACGAGGTGCTCCTGGTGCTCGACGCGACGATGGGCCAGAACGCCCTGAGCCAGGCGCGCATCTTCCAGGAGGTCGCCGGGGTCACGGGCGTGGTGCTCACCAAGCTCGACGGCGCCGCCAAGGGCGGCGTGGTCATCGCGGTGGCCGAGGAGTTCGGCCTCCCGGTGAAGCTCGTGGGCGTCGGCGAGAAGGTGGACGACCTCCGCGACTTCGACGCCACCGCCTTCGTGGACGCGCTGCTCCCCGAGTAGGCGGGGGCGCCTGTGGCGGCCGTGCGCGGCGCGCCTGCCCCGGCAGACCTTCGGGACGGTCGCGGCGCCGCGCCCATCGGGCGCCCGGTCAGCCCGCGGCGGCCTTGGAGCGCTCCCGTTCGGCCTCGGCTTCGTCGTCGGCGCGGATCTGCTCGTCGACCTCGACCATCTCGTCCTCGTCGACCTCGAGCTCCTTCTCGAAGCGCGCCGCTTCGATGAAGCCACGGCGGGCGGCGCGGAGGTTGTTGTACTCGACCAACGAGAGGATGGCCCATTGGTAGATGGCCACCTCGTAGTATTCGAGGATGTTGTCGGTCGCGTTGAGCATGACGTAGCTGAGCGTCATCGTGACGTAGACGTGGCTCACCAACGTGAGGCCGCCGTAGCTCCGCCGGCGGATGAGCCGATAGCCCTGCCACAACATCGTGAGGAGCACCCAAGCGAACAGCGCCACACCGACGCCGCCGGTCTCGTAGGCGACGCGCAGGTACCCGTTGTGGGGGGCCGCCTCCTGGCCGAACAGCTCGACCCCGAGCATCACCGAGCTGCCGGCGCCGTGGCCGAGGATGGGGTGGTCCCAGAACCGGCGGGAGAGCTCGTCCCAGAAGTAGAGCCGCCACCCGACCGAGGTGTTGAGATCGTACATGTCGGCCTGCTCGGCGAAGACCGTGGTGGCGTCGCTCATGCGGGCCACGATGCCGCGGCCGAAGGCGACCAGGCCGAATGCGCCGAGGATGCTCCCGACGAGCAGGTAGGTGCGGCGCTGGTACACCCAGCTCAGGTATACCCAACAAACGAACATCGCGACCCAACTGATGCGCGTGTACGTGCTGATCTCGAGCAACACCAGGCAGACGATGTACAACAGGCGCAGGCCGCGGTTGGTGCGCTGTTCGTCCAGGAACTCGGCGTACGCGATGCAGAAGAGGAACGTCAGGTACATCGAGAAGTGGGCGGGATGGAAGAAGCTCGAGTTGACGCGGACGTACCCCTCGGTGATGTCGTTCCCCTGGCCGGTGGCCCACTGGTAAAAACCATAGACGATGGGGATGGCGCTGGACGCGTAGATGGCGGCGATGACCTGCTTGACCATCTTCCGGTCGAGCATGTCGGAGATGATGAGGTAGGTGAAGAACGGCGCGGCGAGCCGGGTGACGAAGCGGCTGGACCACCGATCCTCCGGCGCCCACGCGATGCTCACCGCGAACAGCCCCAGGAACGCGCCGTACGGAACGGTGAGGGAACGACCCTTGAACGGGTTCTTCCACAAGACCAGGAAGTAGACGAACCCGATGCCGGTGGCGAGCACGTTGACCAGCCCGCCGAGGTCGAAGTCGAAGCCGCCCATGCGCATCCGGTCGCCACCCGCGACGAAGTTGCGCAGGGCGATGAGCGTGAGGAAGCCGAGGATGAACGCCTTTGGATTGGCGAGGAACACCCCGCCGCCCACGCCGACGATGGCCAGCGCCGCCATGTAGTTGGGGCCGCCGAAACCGAGCGCCAACGCCAACGGCACGGTGACGAGCACCGGGATGACGATCTGGCGCGTGGGGTCGCTGCCCAGGTCGGAGAACGGGGAGGGGCGGCCGAAGGACAGGGGCTCCGCCTAACGCGGCCGGTGGGTTAGTTGCCCCGCCCGATGCGCGTGCTCCTCGTCTCCCGCGTGTACTGGCCCAACGTGGGCGGCATCGAACGGCACGTGCAGTGGCTCGCGGCGGCGCTGCGGGGGCGGGGCCACGCGGTCGAGGTGCTCACGCTCGACCGCGCGTTCGAGGACGGGCGGGCGTTGCCCCCCCACGACGAGCTCGACGGCGTGCGGATCACGCGGGTGCCGTTCCGCGGGAGCACCCGGTACCCGCTCGCGCCGGGTGTGTTGCGCCACGTGCGGGGTCACGACGTCGTGCACGTCCACGCGGTCGACTTCCTGGCCGACTTCCTGGTGGCCACGCGCCCCTTGCACCAGGTTCCGGTGGTGCTGAGCACCCACGGCGGCTTCTTCCACACCGGGTACGCCGCCCGCGCCAAGCGGGTGTGGTTCAACACCATGACGCGGGCGCTGGTCCGGCAGGTCGACGCGCTGGTGTACACCTCCGACCAGGACCAGGAGCTCTTCTCCGCGCTCACCACGCGGGGGCGGCTCGTCCGCAACGCGGTCGACCTCGCCCCGTGGCGGGCCCTGCGCCGGGCGCCGGTGGCCGGCCGCTTCGTCACCTTGGGCCGGGTCGACGTGCACAAGGGCCTCTCCCACCTCCTGCGCACCCTGGCCGCGTTGCGCGACGTCGACCCGCGGCCGTTCACTGCGACGGTGGTCGGCCCCGAGGTGGTCGAGGGCCTCGTGGCGCGCCTCGGCGCCGAGCGCGACGCCCTCGGGCTCGGCGGGCGCGTCGACTTCACCGGCAAGGTCGAGGCCGCGGTCATGCACGAAGCGGTCCGCACCGCCGACCTCGGCCTGTGGCCCGCGGAGTACGAGAGCTTCGGCATCTCGGTGGTCGAGACGATGGGCGCGGGGCTCGTGCCCGTCCTCCAGGACAACCGCGCGTTCCGCTACTTCGCGGGGCCCCACACCGGCCTCCTCACCGACTACGGCGACCCCGCCCGGGCCGCGGCCGACATCGCCCGTGCCCGCGACCTGCCCGACCGGGCGGCCTGGGAGGCGGGCACGCGCGAAAAGGCCGAAGCCTACGGGTGGGACGGCGTCATCGGCGAGATCGAGGCGGTGTACGCGTCGGTCGTCCGCACGCACCGGTAGGGCGGCGCGCCGCGACCGTCCCGAAGCGCGCCGGGGCGGGTGCGCGCCGCTCAGCGCGGCGCGCGCCGGCCGTAGGGGTCGCGCACGATGCCGTCGGCGT
>SXOM01000600.1 GCA_005776735.1 Pseudomonadota bacterium | reverse complement strand
GTGCCACGGCGCGGGCGGGAAAGTTGATCTTTGGCGGGCCGGCAACCGGCGCCGGGGGGCCGTCCTCGCGGGCGGAGCACGGCACCGTGCGCCCGACGGCGCGGGCGTCCCAGGCGTCCCGCCGTGAGGACGCGCTGGGGGAGTGGGCGCAGGGCCTCGCGTGCGAGGCGTGCGATCTGCTCGAGTCGGTCGGCCTCACGGCGGCCGCCGAGGACTGCCGGGAGGCGCTCGCGTGCGACGGGGAGGGCGGAGCGAGCCGCGACTCCGGTGTGGTGGAAGTGCCGGCAGAATGCCCGACGTTCGGCATCGGCCAGTACCCCACCCGTTTGGATCGCGACTGGGCGCCGCTCCAGCCGAGCGACCCTGAGTACGACATGTTCCGGGACGCGGGCCGATTCGCCCGTCCGAGTGCCCCCGCCTACGAGGCAGAGGTGCAGGTGGACAACAAGTGGTACACATCGAGCGAAGGGAGCCTCGCGGACCCGGTGCACGATGCGCTGCGCAACGCGTGGTTGTCGTTGCCCGAGGAGCTGTTCGTGGAGTACCCGTGGGTGCGCGACGTGGCCACGCCCGCAAATCACCAGTGTGTGCCGTTCAGTTGGCTGACGATGCGCGTTCAGGCCGCCGACGACGTCCTTGGTGCGCCGGAGGGCTTCGTCGCCTACGTGTGCAGCGGTGTTGCGCCCTACGCGCTGTACAAGCACTGGTACGACAAGGCCACGGGCGGGGTGACCATCCGGATCTACGTCGGGTTGGCCCACTTCCCGACGTTCTTCGCCACTCCGACGACGGAGGCCCGCCCGGCGACCTTCGAGGACCTGCCGGCCGAGCTCGTCGCGTACGCTATCGCCGGTGACGCGCCCTCGTGGGGGGCCATCGGCAACTGCTGGGCCAGCCTCGTCGAGTCTTCCGTCACCGCCCTGGCGATGTTCGACCGGGAGTGGGGGAAGTTCGGCGCCCCGAAGCACCGGACCTCGCTCGAGGTGAAAGGAACGCTCGCGCGAAACGACGACGCGTACACCACGTGGTTCGGGGAGCCGACCCCCGACGCCTACACGGTCTGGGCGGGCTGTCCCGACCCGGCGTGGTGCGCCGGGACGGTGCTTGGGTCGGAGGACGACATGCCCTCGTTCATGGGCGCGCAGGCATGGGGCGAGGTGTGTATTCGGGATGCGCTGCTGACGGAGCTGCACGAGATGGGCGCCGGGTTTCGGGCGGTGCGTCAAGGGGCCGTCGCGCTTGGGCCTGGCCGCCATACCGAGTACGCGAAGCGCGTAATCGAGCTCGCGCAGGTCGCGTTCGAGGAGCTGTTCGGCACGCAGGTGGTCCTGTCCCACACGATGAGCGCCGACCTCGCGGAGGGCGATGGGATGCAAACGGTGACCCGGAGGTGGTGCCTTCGTGCCGGCGCCCTCCGCGAGCTCGGGAACTTCTGGAACGGAATCCGGCGTACCGCTGGCCGGTTCCTGACGGGACCCGACCACGCGGAGTGGATATACAATCGCCTCGACTTCGACGCATACGAGGGCGTGCGCGCCTACGGTACGCACGCGAAGGTCGAGGGCTTCGCCCATCGCCACACCAACCTGGAGGACTCCGCATGCGCGTGCGAATGGGTGCGATCTTCGGGCTGACGCTTGCGGGCTGCGCCACCGGCACTCCCCCGGACAAGGACTCCGCCGACAGCGGGGACGACACGGCCGACACGGGGGACACCGAGGAAGACTGCACCGAAGCGTTGCCTGCCCCACCTCCCGGCCCGCGCCTGGGGATGGACGCCTGCGAGTTCCTCGACGTCCAGGTGAGAGCGGTGCCAGAGCTGTCGGGCTGTGTGCCGTTCAACGCCGAGCCCTGGGTCAGGACCGCCGGCCCGGCGAGCGAGTACGTCGGCGGTTGGAACTGCCCGGACGACCAGGCCGTGAGCCTGATCGCGCTGACCGTGGTCGAGGGAGACCTCGTGTCGGCGGAGGTGCTCAGCACGGAGTTCGACGGGCCGGTCACGACGGACTTCGACGAGCGAGGATTGGCGTGGAACGGCGAAGCGGAAGTAGTCGTACGGGCGGCCGATGGCGCACTCGGGCGCCTGGCGTGGCCGGGTGCCGACCTTGCATTGGCGGACGGTCGTGTGTACGTTGCCGCGGGCAACGGGGACGGTTGGTCAGGAACTTACGTGTTCGGCGAGGGCCTCACCGGAACGATGACCCTCGCGGATGCCGACTCGGCGACCGAAGGTTGGCGCAGTCTCGAGCCCATCCACGACGTCGACGGTGACGGGCTGGACGACGTGCTCGCGATGGGGCGCGACGAAAACGAGTTTTCGACGGCGCTCTATCGGGGGGCGGCACCCGGCGAGGCCGGCCCGGAGCCCATCAACGCCCTCGGTGCGTACGATGCGGTGGCCGCCGGCGATCAGGACGGGGACGGCCTCGGCGACGTGTTCATGAGCACGGGCGATGACATCCATGTCCTGGTGGGCCCCGACCTGGCCCCGTACGCCCTGGTGGAGCTCGTCGGGGACTGGGGCATCACGGTCGCGCCCGGCGAACTCCGCCCCGTCGGGGTCGTCCAGATCGAGAACGCGCCGACGGCGGCCGAGGCGTTCCGCGCCTTCGACATCCCGAGCTGTGGTGCGTTTGGGTTCGTGGAGATCAGCACCCCGTTCGGCGTGGAGGGCGCCCGGAGGCAGGACTTCGCGTGGGGTGGTCTCGATTATCTCCTCCTCACCGGGTACATGGAAGACGACGAACACCGGTTCGTCCACGCCTACGTCGACGGCGAGTGGTGAGCCGTCGCCCCCGCCGCCCGGCGCGCGCCGGACCCTGAGTCCGTCGGGACGGTCGCGGCGCGCCGGCGATTGCGACCACCCGGGTTGGCGGCGCAACGCGCCGTGGCGGGGGCTGGCGGCCGGTGCTAAGCTTGATGTCCCAGTTCACCGCTTTCGCTGCTTGGAGCACGGCTCCGAGGAGGTTGGGTTGTTTCTTGCCCCCCCCCCACCGTGTCCCGCACCCCGTCGCCAGCGGCGAACGGTCCGCGCTGGCAGAGGCGTTGTTCTGGGCGGAGCGCACCTGGCGGAGCGCGACGCAGAGGACCATCTCCCGGGCCTGTTCTCCCAGCGACAGCTCGCGCTCCGGCTGTTGTGCCGGCGGCTGGTGCGCCTCGCCGCGGCGCAGGTGCCGCCCTTCAAGAAGGCGTTCCTGCGGGCGTTGCGGGCGCATCCGTCCGCCGAGCGCGAAGCGGTGCGGACGCAGTTCTACGCCGAACTCCGCGCCGCCGCCGCCGAGGCGGTCTTCCGGCGCTGCGACCTCCGCACCGCCCACCTCGGCGTCGTCCTGGGCGTTGGCGAGGAGGAGCGCGCGGGCATCGAACGCCGCCGCCGCCGGCCCACGGTGATGGACTGGAGGTCCGCCTGAGCAACCCGTTGGTGCAGGAGGTGCAGGGCAACACCGGGATGCCGTGGGCGCCGGCCTCGGTCGCATGGTATGGCTTCCAGGCGGAGCACGGCAGGGACAACTATCTGGTAGCGCCGATTGTCGACTCGGCGCCGGGCGATGCGGGCCACCTGTCCTCGGGGGTGGACGGTGTCGGTGACCCATGCCGGCCGGTGATGGAGATGGACCGTACCTACGAGCAGGACGGGATCAAGGACCCGGCGTTGGCGAAGTTCAAGGGCTGCTACGTGATGGCGTACACTACGGAGATCCCGGCAGCCGAGGATGAGGCGACGCCCTACATGGACTTGCTCCCCGACCCGGGGGAGGTGCCCCGAGACCTTCCGGCGCTGCGGGCGCTCCCCGGCCTGGTCGGTCTAGCGCCGGACTTCGTGCCGCCGACCTGGATCGGAGGCTCGGAGCTGCGCCTCCCGCCGGCCTCGTTGCTTCCGATCCGCTGGCTCCGGCGGTGAAGCTCACCGCTCTGCGCCGATGGTCTGCTCTTCCGGCGTTTGCCGCGCTGGCCGCTTCGGCAGCCCTGCCCGCCCCGCTCGGGCGGCGGACTACGAGCAGGCGCTGAGCCGGACGGCGCTGTTTCCCCCGGAGACGCATAGCCACCAGTACTTCGGCGCCGACGTCGTCGGGGCGGACTTCGACGCGGACGGGTACGGGGACCTCGTGGTCGCCGCGGGTGGAGACAATCGGGTGTACGTGTACCCGGGAACGCCGCTCGGAGTCCGGGAGTCCCTACGGTGGACGCTGGAGGCACAGACGGTGCAATTGCCACCGGTGGCGCTCGGCTCGTACGGGGAGGCAGTGGACGCGCTCGACGCCGATGGCGACGGGTACGCCGACCTGGCGGTGGGAACCGACGACTACAACGCGCAATACGTATTTCTGTACCGGGGTGGGCCCGCTGGCCTTGCCGACACCTCGGAGATCGCCATCCCTGCACCTGATGGACCGTCCAGTAGCTTCGGTGGGCTGGTGGCTGACGCGGGCGACACCGACGGAGACGGCCTCTCGGACCTTTTGGTCGTGGACTCCACGTGGGGCGGGCCGTACTTGGAAACCGGAGATCGCAGTGGGGGCGCGCTCTTCGTATACTCTGGCGACATCCTGGGACTCGACGCCTGCCCTGAGATGTACGCCGCCGAAGTGCCGGACGACCGGGCCTCGACCCTTGGGAGCCCGGCGGACGGGGGCGGGGACGTCGATGCGGATGGCTACGCCGACATGGTGTCGAGCTGTTCGAGTTGCCAGGAGGATGGCTCGTCGCCATTTGTGTACTGGCTCGGCGGACCCGGGCGGATGCAAGGACCGCTGCTCGGGGTGGGGGAGAGCTGGTCGGTGGCCTTGGTCGACGACATGGACGGGGACGGTTTCGACGAACTGTCACAGGTGGGGCCTGAAGGAGCGGTTATCCACTACGGGAGCCCCGCGGGGCCGGTGCTGGACCACCCCCAGGCGATCCCGAACGTGTACGAATGGGCAGTTACGGCTGGAGATGTCGACGGAGACGGCTTCGGCGACCTGATCGTGGGCGACCTGTACTACGATCACGTGGGGATCATCTTCGGCGACCCGGCGCGGCCGGACGACCCCCCATGGCTGACAATTCCCATGCCCGAAGTGCAGAACTCCTGGGGAAACGACGTGTTCGGGGTCGGGGATATCGACGGCGATGGAAGGGCGGAGGTGGTCGCCTCCGACTACACCTTTGGCGTGTTGGAGGGCGCTTCTTATGTGTACTTCACGACGTGCACATGGTACGCGGACCAGGACGGCGACGGTGCGGGCGATCCCGACGTGACGCTCTCCACGTGTCACCACCCGGGGGCGGGTTGGGCCCCGCACCCCGACGACTGCGACGACGGCGAGGTGTGGCTCCAGGGAGCACCGTGGTTCACCGACGCCGACGGCGACGGGCACGGCGCGATCGGCAGCATGGCGCTGTCGTGCTCGCCGCCCCCGGGGAGCGTGGCGACCGGCGGCGACCTGGACGATGCCGACGCGGCCATCCACCCCGGCGCCAGCGACCCGCTCGCAGATGGGGTGGACCAGGACGGGGATGGCAACGACGGCCCCTGGCCCCGGGACACCGCCAGGTGCCCGGACACCGGGGAGACGACGGACTCCGGCGATCCTGGAGACACGGCGGACGAGTCCGGTGGCGGCGACGGTCCGCCGGACTGCGGCTGCACCAGCGCGCGGGGAAGCCCGGTGTTCGTGGGGATCGTCGCGCTGCTCGCGCTCAGGCGCCCGGCGCGCGCCGGACCCTGAGTCCGTCGGGACGGTCGCGGCGCGCCGGCCGCCCGGCCCGGTTCTCGTGGCCCGCCCCTTGCAGTTCCCGCGCCGGGAGGCCGGATGTCGAAGTTCGTCGTGTGGGTGGGGATCGGGGTGCTGGGCTGGGCCGTCGCCGCGGTGGGGCTGGACACGTGGGGCCGGACGCGCGAGCCGGCGGGGCGCTACGACGCGATCGTGGTCGCCGGCTGCCGGGTCGATCCGGACGGAACTCCGTCCCCGGCGCTCGAGTGGCGTGTACGAACGGCGGTGGCATTGTGGAAGGAGGGGCTGGCCCCGAAGATGGTGTTCACGGGTGGCACCGGCGACTTCCCCCCGAGCGAAGCCGCGGCCGCGGCCGGCCTGGCGGCGCACCTGGGCGTGCCGCGCGCGGTGATGGTGCTCGAAGACACCAGCACCTCCACCGAGCAGAACGCCGCCCACGCCGCCGAGAAGTTGCCGGCGTCCCGCATCCTGGTGGTGACCGATGCGTACCACGTGTTCCGCGCGCGGCGGGTGTTCGACCGCCACTTCGACGAGGTCGACGCCGTGGCGAGCCCCTACGGCCACTGGTCGCGCGTGCGCGGCGCCTTCCGCGAGGTGCTGGCCGTGGGTAAGTACGCGGTCGTCGGCGATTTGTAGATCGGCTGCTACCCATCGCAGCAGGTGGGGGGCGCCCCGCGACCGTCCCGACGCGCGCCGAGTCCGCCGGGCGCCCCGCGGCAGGGGAGGCGCCCGCGTGAACGCGGCACCCCGGCCGTCGCGGCGGCGTG
>SXOM01000599.1 GCA_005776735.1 Pseudomonadota bacterium | reverse complement strand
TTCTTCATGCGCAAGTACTGGTTCATGTACCTGGCCAAGGCGGTCGTGGTGATGCCCGGCGGCTTCGGCACCCTCGACGAGATGGCCGAGATCCTCACCCTCCGGCAGACGCGGAAGGTCACCAAGCCCCTCCCCATGGTGCTGTACGGGGCGGACTACTGGGACGAGGTGATCGATGTGGACGCGATGATCCGCTGGGGTACGATCAGCCCGTCGGATCGAGACCTCATGCACCGCAGCAACACCGTCGACGACGCCTTCGACTTCTTGACCGCGGCGCTCGCCGGCACCGAGAAGGAGCACAAATGACCCCGTGGGGAATCCGCAACCGCATCAAGTCCGCCCTCGGGCGCCCGGCGCGCCCGGCGGGGGACCAGAGCCACACCCTGACCCTGGTGCTGCCCGACGGGAGCGCCCACCAGGTCAAGGCCGAAGAGCGCTACACCATCGTGATGGCGTCGCAGAGCCTCGAGACGCCGATCGCGACCGGCTGCCCCGACGGGCATTGCGGCCAGTGCGCGGTCGACGTGCTGGTCGACGCCGGCCTCGCCGCGCCGGCCGAAGCCGAGACCAAGATCCTGAAGGAGAAGGCCAAGCCGGGGCAGCGGCTCGCGTGCCACGCGCGCATCATCGGGAGCGGCGGCCGCTTCGCGGTGCACCAGACATGGTCGATGGACCAGACGGCCGGCACGACCTGACGCCATGCAGACGCCACAGCTCATCGCAGTGGCGATCCTCGCCAGCGTGCCGCTGGTCGTCCTGGCCGCGCTCGTGGTCGGGCGCCTGAACAGCGGGTGGAGTGCTGTGGTCGCGGCCTACCCCGACCGGGCTCCCGTCCCGGCCGACGCCCATCGGGTGGGCGGCCAGGCGATGTTGCTCGGCGCGCGGGTTTACCTTCCGGGGTTCGTGACGGTGGCGGCCGACGCGACCTCGGTGTGGATCCGCTTCGCCGCGCCGGCTTCGTGGTTCTTCGCGCCGGTGTGCTTCCCCCTCGCCGACGTCACGCTCTTGACCGCCGAAGGCGAGATCGGCGCCACGCGGGTGCTGCTCTCCCAGGTGCCCGACCTTCGTATGTTGTTGTACGCCGACGGCGCCCAGGTGGTGATCATCCGCGCCGGCTGAGGCCGCCGCGGATACCCGGCCGCATGCGCATCACCCGGGTGTACACCAAGACCGGCGACAAGGGCCAGACCCGCCTCGTGGGCGGGCAGCAGGTCGCCAAGGACCACGTCCGCATCGCCTCGTACGGCACCACCGACGAGCTCAACGCCATCCTCGGCATCGTGCGGTGGCACAACCGGGAGTCCGGCGCCGACGCCGCGGCGGTGGCCCGCATCGACGGGATGCTCCACCGCGTCCAGAACGACCTGTTCAACGTTGGCAGCGACCTCGCGACGCTGCCCGGCGACCGCTGGGCCGGGATGATCCGCGTGGGCGAAGCCGACGTCACGCGGCTCGAGGAGTGGATCGACGCGCTCAACGAGGACGTGGGCCCGCTCCGCGAGTTCATCCTCCCCGGCGGCGGACCGGTCGGCGCGTTCCTGCACCAGGCGCGCACCGTGTGCCGCCGCGCCGAGCGCGAAGTGGTGGCACTCCTGCGCGCGGAGCCCGACACCGACGCGATGCCGATGAAGTACCTCAACCGGCTCTCCGACTACCTCTTCGTGCTCGGCCGTTGGGCCGCCAAGCAGCTCGGGGAGCCCGAGTTCTTGTGGGAGCGACCGACTTCGGCGGGCTGAACGCCGGGCATCCTCCTTGTTTGGCGGGATGCGGGCGAAGGGGCCCCAAATCGGATAGAGCGCGGCCGCTTCCGAGGTGGATGTGGCTCTGACGGTGCAGAAGACAAGCATGGACAACCTGCGTACCAGCGACGCGGTCACGGTCACCATCCTCGTGGCGGACCTGTTGCGGCTCCACATCGACCGCATCGAGACTTCGGTGGTCGCCGACCTGTTCGCGCTCTCCGACGCGGACATCTCCGCCGCCGTCGGCGCCGACCTCCGGGCCTGGGCCGGCCGGGCCACCCGCGAGGTCATCGACCTCCCCGAAGGCGATGCCCGCCGCGGCTTCCTGGCCGAGGTCGCCGCCATGCCGGCCGAGCTCGTGTCGGCGCGCTTCCGCGCGGCGATCGAGGGCCTCGCCCCCACCGCCAGCGCCGAGACGATGGCCACGCTCGAGTCGTTGGCCGCCACCTGGGCCGCCACGCCGCCCGCCGTGCTCGTGCTCCCCACCAAGCCCAAGAGCAAGGTGTCGGCGCAGGTCGCCGCCGCCGAGGCCGCGCCCCGCAAGGTCGCGCGCGCCCCCAAGGCCGGCGCCGCCCCCAAGACGCCGGTGGCCGACGTCGATCCGCGCCGGGGCGCCTTCGTCCGCGACGACGTGCGCAACACGCTCGAAGGCAAGGACCCGGGCATCAAGGAGAACGTGCTGGTGGCGGGTATCAAGCACCGCAGCCCGTTCAAGGACATGACCGAGGCCGAGATCCGCGCCGAGCTGCGCAAGCTCGAGCGGGAAGGCCTCAAGCAGAAGCCGGGCACGGCCCGCATCCGCAAGTCCGGCGAACGCTGGGTCATCCGGTAGTCCCCATGCCGATCTACGAGTACCGCTGCGAGTGTGGCGAGGTCGTGGAGGCGCTGGTTCGCGGCGGGCGTGAGCCGAGCTGTGGGCCTGACGTGGGGCACTACTGCGCGACGGGCGGTGGGCTGAAGAAGCTCATCTCCGCGCACAACGTCGGGCACTCCGGCGGCGGCGCGTTCCGCGAGGCCGCGGCGCCGGGGCCGGGCGCGTGCGACGCGGCGGGCGGGGGTTGCGGCAGTTGCGGCGCCGCCGACGCCTGCTGGGACTGATCGCCCTCCTCGGGGGGTGTGGGCCCTCACGCGCGGAGCTGGCCCACGACGCGGCGCAGGCGGCGTTGCATGACGACGCGCTGGCCGCGTGCGCTCGCATGGCGCCGCTCGACGCCGACGTGTGCCGGGTCGACGCGGCTGCCCGCTTCGGTCGGCTGGAGGTCGGCGACTGCGACGCCGTGAACGACCCGACCTGGGCGGGGGAGTGCCGGTTTCAGTACGCCGAGCGCCTCGCGCGTGCGGGCCGCGCGGCCGAGGCATTTGCCGCGTGCACCACCACGCCGTTTTCCCGCGAGTGCGACTACCACCTGTTGCGCGAGGTGGTCCGCGCCGCGCCCGAGGTGCCGCTCGCCGACGCGGCGACGGCGCTGGACCCGTGGCGAGACCTCCCCGGGCTGCGCGATGCGCCCCGGCTCTACTGGAAGGCGTGGTTCCGCGAGCGGCGCCGCGCCGGCGCCGAGGTCGACCCGGCGGCGTGCCCCGAGCCGGCGTGCCTCGAGGGGGCGAAGCAGTCGTATTTCGAGAACCTGCGCGGGCTGCACCGCGCGGACCGCGCCGCGTTCTGCGCGGCGGTGCCGGAGGCGGTGCCGGGGTGGGCCTCCACCGAGACCACCGCCGCTTGGAAGGCGGCGTGGGCGGCGGACACGTGCGCACGCGACGCGGCGGACGGAGTGGCGCCCGCGCCGGCACCGTCGCCCCCGGACGGTGCGCCGGCTATACCGCCGCCCCGATGATCCCTGCTCTCCTGCGCCCCTTGTGCGCGGCCGCCGCCGCGAGTGTCGATCCCGACGCCGACGTCGACGCCCTGGTGCCGACGAACAACCCCGCCCACGGCGACTACCAGTGGAACTTCGCGTTTCGCATGGCCAAGGCCCGCCGGGAGAACCCGCGGGCCCTCGCGGAGCGCCTCTTGCCGTTCTTCCAGGGCAAGCCTGGGATTCGCGACGCGCAGGTCGCGGGGCCGGGGTTCCTGAACCTGTTCCTCGACGAGGCGTGGCTCGCGGCCACCCTGGTCGCCCAGGCGGCCGACCCGGCGGGCGGCGTGGCGCAGTCCGGCCTCGGAAAGACGGTGATCGTCGACTTCAGCTCGCCCAACGTCGCCAAGCGGATGCACGTGGGCCACATGCGGAGCACCCACATCGGCCATGTGCTCGTGCTGTTGCATCGCGCTGCCGGCTACACCGTGGTCGGCGACAACCACATCGGCGACTGGGGCACGCCGTTCGGCAAGCTGATCGTCGCGTGGGACCGGTGGCGCGACGAAGCGGCCTACGCCGCCGATCCGGTCGGGGAGCTCGAGCGCCTGTACGTCAAGTTCGGCGACGCCACCAACACCAAGGAGCACCCCGAGCTCGATCCGGCCGTGGTGGCCGACCTCAACGACCGCGCCCGCGCCGAGACGGCGAAGCTCCAGCGCGGCGACCCGCGGAACCGGGCGTTGTGGGAAGACTTCAAGTCCAAGTCCCTGGCCGAGTACGACACGGTCTACGCGCGGATGGGCGTGCAATTCGACGAGGTGCTCGGCGAGAGCGCCTACGCCGACGGGGTCGACCCGATCGTCGACGCCATGCTCGCCTCCGGCCAGGCCGAGCTCAGCGAAGGCGCGGTCATCCTGCGCGACGGCAAGCAGGTCGCGGTGGTCCGCAAGAAGGACGGCGCCGCCACCTACACTGCCACCGACCTCGCGTGCGTCCGGTACCGCCTGGATCGTTGGCACCCCGACCGC
The DNA here is from genome assembly GCA_005776735.1 of Pseudomonadota bacterium. Taxonomy (GTDB): domain Bacteria; phylum Myxococcota_A; class UBA796; order UBA796; family SXON01; genus SXON01. The sequence continues at coordinate 5,317 of SXOM01000599.1, read as the reverse complement.
ATGGTCTACGTCACCGACGTGCGCCAGGCGCAGCACTTCGCGGGTTTCTTCCGCATCGCGCAGGGGTGGGGCCTGAGCACCGAGCTCGTCCACGTGGGATTCGGGATGCTGAAGCTGCCCGAGGGCACGATGAGCACCCGCAAAGGCAACGTGATCCGCCTGGTCGACCTCCTCGACGAAGCCGTGGCGCAGGCCCGCGCGGTCGTCGACGAGAAGTCGGCACGGATCCCCGAGGCCGAACGGGCCGCCATCGCCGAGGCGGTCGGCGTCGGGGCCGTCCGCTACCAGGACCTCGTCCAGGCCCCCGCGTCCGACATCGTCTTCGACTGGAAGAAGATGCTCGCGATGGACGGAAACAGCGCGCCCTACCTCCTGTACAGCCGTGCGCGGGCAGCGAGCGTGCTGCGGCGGGCAGCCGACGAGGGGCAGGCGCCCGCCGTCGCCGACCTGCGGCTGGACCATGCGCTCGAGCGGGAGCTCGCCCTGGCGCTCTTGCGGTTCCCCGAGCTGGTCGAGGTCGCGCTGCGCACCGCCGCGCCCAACCTCGTCGCCGAAGCGGCCTACCGCCTGTGCGAAGCGTTCAACCGGTTCTACTACGAGCTCCCGGTCCTCACCGGCGGCGACGCCCGTGCTTCGCGCCTGGCGCTGGTGCAGGTCGCGGACGTGGCCCTGGTGCGCGCGCTCGGGCTCCTGGGCCTGCGCGCGCTCGACCGCGTGTAGCGGCGTGGCCGACCACGCCACCGAGAGGGTCTTCGCACGCGAGCGGCGCCTCAACGCGAAGCGGTTCGCGACGGTGCGCCTGGTCGGCGCCATCGGCTGGGCGTGCTCGGCGGTGCTCTTGTCGTGGCGGCCCCAGCAGCCGGCCATCCTCGGCTACCTGGCGATCGCGACCGTGGTGTGGTTGGCGGTGCGCCGGTGGCCGCGCCTGCTCGAGCCGAGTTTTGTCGGCCTCATCCTGATCGACCTCCCGGGGCTCGCGTTGGCGCAGGCGTTGTCGGTGCGCCTCGCCGGCGAAGAGACCGCCTACATCGGGGCGATGAACAACGCGCTCTTCGGGCTGGTCATCGTCGGCTCCGCGTTCTCGCTCCGACCGGCGCTCACCTGGGCGGTCGCCGCCGCGTCGTTGGCCACGCAGGCCGGCCTGTTGGCCTACGCCGGCGAGCTCTCGCGCGGGCGCGTGATCGGCGCGGTGCTCGTCTACACCGTGCTCGCGAGCATCGTCACGTTCCTGCTCGGGCAGGTCGAGCGCCTCGTGGCCGCCGCGGTCGACGAGCGCGCGGCCCGGAGCCGGATGCAGCGGTACTTCTCGCCGGCCGTCGCCGACCGCATCATCGCGTCGGGCGGGGAGGGGGTGCGCAGCGAACACCGCGTCATCACCGTGCTCGTCGCCGACATCCGCGGCTTCACCACGCTCGCCGCGGGCGCCGAGGCCGACGTGGTGGTGGCGTGGTTGGACGATTGGCTCGAAGCGATGGTCGAGGTGGTCTTCCAGCACGGCGGCACGCTCGACAAGTTCCTCGGCGACGGGATGTTGGCGTGGTTCGGCGCCCCCGGGGAGCAGCCCGACCACGCCGAGCGCGCCGTCCGCTGTGCCCTGCAGATGCAGGCAGCCCTCGAGGTGCTCAACCGAAAGCGTGCCACCCAGGGCCTCCCCGCGCTCCAGGTCGGGATCGGCCTCCACACCGGGCGGGCGCTGGTGGGCGACATCGGCCCGACCACCCGCCGGGAGTACACCGCGATCGGCGACGCGGTGAACGTGGCGAGCCGGGTGGAGGGGCTCACCAAGACGGTCGGGGTCGCCGTGCTCGTGAGCGGCGCGACCCAGGCGGCCGCGGGCGACGACTTTGCGTGGAAGCAGCTCCCGCCGCAGCGGATCCGCGGGAAGGACGAGGCGATCGAGGTCTGGAGCGTGGCCGCGGCCTCGTGAGCCCACGGGGGGCGCGCCGCGACCGTCCCGAAGCGCGCCGAGGCCGCCGCGCGCCCCGCGGTGGTTGCGGTACACTCGCCGCATGTGGATGCTCCTCGTCACCGCGTGTGCGCCGCCCCCCACCGCCGAGCCGGATGTGCCGGACGACTCTGCGGTCGACTCGGCCGGCGACACCGCCGCCGACCCGGGCGACACCGCCGCGGACGACACCGGCGGCGACACGGTCGACAGCGCCGACACGGCCGACACCGCCGACACCGCAGTCGAGCACGAAGACTGCCGCGAGCGCCTCGCGCGCGGGAACGGCTTTGTGCAGGTGCCCGACTACGAAGGCGTGGGCGCGACGATCAACGCGGACTGCACCGGCACCGACCACCAGGCGATCCGCGGCATCGAGCGCGTGGTCTTCGTCGGCGACAGCGTCACCGTCGGCACCCCGCCGAACACGGTGGAGCGGTTCTACCGGGTCCAACTCGCCGAGTGGCTCGCCGACACCTACGGCCTGGTGCCGCCCGAGAGCGACTGGTACTGGTACGACGTCTTTGCCGGCACCGGCGCCGTCATGGAGTCCGGCGACTTCGCGGTCTGCGCCAAGTGGGGCGCCCGCACCGACGATCTGGTCGAGGACAACGATCAGATCATCGACTGCATCCCCGAGGCCCAGGCGGGCAAGACCACGCTGGTGGTGATGACGATGGGCGGCAACGACCTGTTCTCCCTGGCCGACGACTACTTCGCGGGTCTGCCGGAGGAGGAGCTGTGGGCGTCGTCGGCGGGGACCGTGCAGAAGCTGCGGGACGCGCTGGTGTGGCTCACCACCGACAAGGAGCGGTTCCCCGGCCAGATGTACGTCGTCTTCGCCAACCTCTACGAGTTCACCGATGGGTTCGGGGACGTGCGCGCGTGCCCGGGGGCCGACCTGGTGGGCTACGACTACGACCTCGCCGCCTCTGCGCTCGCGGAGCAGATCGCGTGGCAACAGGAAGAACTGTTGCGGGTGTCGGTGGAGACTGGCACGGACATGATCTTCATGGGAGAGGCCTTCTGCGGCCACGGCTACAACCGCTCCCGGACCGACGGGCGCTGCTACCGTGATGCGGCGGCCGAGTTGTGGTTCGACGAGAGCTGCTTTCACCCGGCCGACGCCGGTCACGACGGGATCTTCACGCTCTTCCAACGAACGATCGGGCAGTAGGCGCTCGGCCGGTTCCCGGAGGCGATACCCTGGCGGGGATGGTGTCGTTGCTCTGGACTCACGCGGCCTGGGCCTTCTGTGGCGGCTGGGTCAGCTACGACGCCGAGACCATCCCCAACTCAGCGTCGCAGGTGGTGCTGGCCCGCAGCGCCACCGAGGTGGTCCTGACGCTCGGGGCCGACGCCCTGGCGCCGCCGCAGGACTTCGCGATGTTGCTGCCGGTGCCGGAGGCGCTCGACGCGGCGGACGTCGCGGTGGTCGAACCGGCGCGGCTCGACGCGCTCGACGCATGGACGGCCCCGCGCGGCCTGGCGTTGACCTGCGACGACCTGTTCGGGGGGGACAGCGCGGACACCGGCGCCGACACCGGCGTGGCCGCAGGCGACACCGTCGCGGTCGAGGCGCAGTTCGTGGTGGGCGGTTGGGAGATCACCGTGGTCCAGGCCGGCGGCGCCGAGGGCTTGCTCGCGTGGCTCCACGCCGAGGGCCTCGTGGCGCCCGTGGCGATGGAAGCGGTGCTCGACGAGTACATCGCCAGCGGGCAGCACTTCGTGGTGGCGCAGGTGCACCTCGACTCGTTGGCCGAAGGTGCGACCTGGCCGGATCCGCTCCAGGTCCGGTACCCCCTGAGCGGGCCGAGCGTCGTGCTGCCGGTGCGGCTCGGGGCGGCGGTGTCGGCGGGTACGCAGGAGGTGGTGGTGTGGGTGCTCGGCGCCGAGGGCGACGGCCGCTACGCGGTGAGCAACGCGACTGAGGCCCCGCTCGAGGTCGGTTGCCTGCGCCCGGAGGGCACCACGCTCGCCGACTTCTACGCGCTGCACCTGGACCGCACGTTCGAGGCCGGCCTGTGGATCACCGAGTTCGCCGGCCCGGCCGATCCCGAGGTGCCGTGTTCAATCTGCGCGGGGCCCGTTCCCGACGCCGACGCCCTGGCGGCGCTCGGAAGCGCGACCGGCTTCCCGTACGTCACGCGCCTCCGCCTGCGCTACGCTCCGGAAGCGGTCACGCAGGACCTCGTCTTGTACCCGACCGGACTCGTCACCCCCCTGGTCGCCCACTACCTCGATCCGGCCGAGGAGCTCGCCGGGGTCGTCCCCACCTGCGGCGAGGGGGTGATCGGCGGCGGCGACTGCGGCCAGGTCGAGGACACCGGCGACGAACCGCCGCTCCGCTGGGGGGACCCGCCGGTGCCCGAGGCGGTCGAGCCGCCGGCGGCCGAAGGGTGCTGGGAAGGGCTCGCCGGCGTGGGGGTCGTCGTCGGCCTGGGCGTGGCGGCGCGGCGGCGACGCCGGTGATCGTGCTCCTGGTCCTGGGTGCGTGTGAGCCGTCGGCGGCGGACCGGGCGTTGGCCGCGTCCCGTGCGGCCGACCTCCCGACGGCGTTGGCCGCGTGCCCCGAGGGCGATGGCGCCTGCCAGATGGAGGCGGTGGTCCGCTTCGGCGAGTGGGCGCGCTGCGGCGAGGTGCTCGACCCGTGGGACGACGAGTGCCGGTTTCGCCAGGCCGAGGCGGTCGAGCGCGACGACCGCGGGGGCGAAGCGTTGGAGCTGTGTGCGTCGACGGTGTACGTCATCGGCTGCGCCACGCACGTGGTCGGGCAGCAGGCGCGCCGCGAGCACACCGCCGCCGACGCGGACGCGCGGTGGGAGCGCCTGCGCCCCCACACCGAAGACCGCTACGCGTACCCCTACTGGCGCGGCTTCTGGCGCGCGGGCATCGATCGCGGCGACGCGCCGGCGTTGGAGCGGTGCATCGGCGCGTTGTGTCGCGACGCGGGGCTCAAGGAGATCGAAGCCACCGTGCACGCGCTCCGGGTCCCGTGCCGCGCCGCAGACCGGCCGCCGCCCGGCTGGATCCCCGCGGACTCGATGGCGTCGACCGCCGCGTGGGTCGAGGCCCTGCGGCACCACTGCGTGCCCGACGCCGAGCACCCCGTCCCCGAGCCGTTGCGTGCGCCGCGGTGAAACGGCGTGGGCCGGGCAAGACGCGGCGACCCGGGGCGCGGGTCGGCGTCGTCGCAGCGGTGGAGGCCAACGCGAGGCGCGCCGTTTTGCAGAACGAGGTCACCCCCGGGTCCTGCCGGGCCGGGCGAAATTGGCGTTCGCTCCGCTGCAGGTTCGCAAGCGAACCTGCGCTCCGCTCAGCCAATTCCGCCCGACCCGTCACCCGCCGCGTCACCGAGCCGGCCAACGGCCG
>SXOM01000598.1 GCA_005776735.1 Pseudomonadota bacterium | reverse complement strand
TGCCACGCTCACCGACGGTGGGCCGGTGCAGCGGCCGCTCACGACCGACCTCCTCCGCCGCGCCGGTGCAGCGGCCGCTCACGACCGACCGCCTCGCCGCGCCGGATCACCGCCGTCGCCACGCCCACCCAAACCCGCTCGAAGTTCGACGTCGCCACGCTCACCGACGGTGGGCCGGTGCAGCGGCCGCTCACGACCGACCTCCTCCGCCGTCGCCACGCTCACCGACGGTGGGCCGGTGCAGCGGCCGCTCACGACCGACCTCCTCCGCCGCGCCGGATCCCCGCCGTCGCCACGCCCACGAAAAAACCCGCTCGAAGTTCGACGTCGCCACGCTCACCGACGGTGGGCCGGTGCAGCAAGACCCTCGCGGTTCGGCGTTCCGCCGTTGTGCCAAACGCCGCCGCCGGTGGTCGGTTCGGTGACGCGGCGGGTGACGTCGGCCAGCACCCCAACGCGCTTCGCGCGCCGGGGGCCCGCCGGCCGACCTGCCCATTCGGTCGTCCGCGAGGCGGCCCGCCCTCGGACCGATGGCGGGCGGGCCGCCATGGGGCCTCATCTCGGTGAGGCGGCAGGACCCGGCGGTGACTTCGTTCTGCCCCCCTCCACGCCAGGCGTTTGGCCCCCCCCTTGCCACACGCCGACCCGCGCCCCGGGTCGCCGCGTCTTGCCCGGCCCCGCCCCGCCGCCCTCATGCGTGGCCCGCCTCGAACCGATCACCGGATCAAGAGGCTCCCAATGCTGCTCGCCGCCTTCCTTTCCGCCACTGCCGCCGAGCCGGCGCCGACGCCGATCTCCGCGGTCGCCATGGGGAACATGCTCGAGGTGGAGATGCCCGCGGTCCAGATCCGGGCGGCGCCGCCGGGCTTCACGCCGTGGCGCAACCTCGCCGACGGCATGGCGGCCGAGATCGCGATGGAGGCGCACGGCGTGCGGGTCGAGGACGCGTCGATCGTGAAGGTCGACCTCGACGACGGCAAGGCCCGCTTGTCGTGGACGGAGCTCGGGAGCGGTGAGATGAAGCTGCGCACCGAGCGCCCGATGGCCGGGAACGTGTGCACCGCGACCGTTCGCGGCGGCATCTGGAGCGGCAGCGGCGCGGTCGTGGCCTACTCGCCCACCGCCGGCCGCGAGGAGGCCGTCGGGGCGAACCTCGGCTTCCTGCTGGTCGAGGACCACCCGAAGGTGGGGGCGCTCGTCGCGCTCGCGCCGGGCGACGCGGTGACGGTGGTCAACGTGCGCCGCCGGGGTGAGCTCCTGCGCGAGTGGGTCGCGGTCTCCCGGAAGACGGGCACCGTCACCGTGGACCGGCGCCCGAGCGGCGAGCGGATCTGCTTCACCGCGCCCGACTAGGCCAACGTCGCGACCCGCGCCGGCAGCCCCAGGTCGGACAGCGGGTCGGCCCCGCGGCGGCTGCTCGCGCGCAGGTGGGCGCCCGCTGCGCGCGGGACCCCGTCGGCCTCGTCGCCGAGCAGCGCACTCTGCACCTCGACGCGCAGCTCTTCCACCACGTCGCGCACGAACCAGCTCGCTTCGGCCTCGGGGCGGGCCACCACCGCCTCCCAGCGGGCGCGCACCGCGTCGAGCTCGATGCCGGGGAGCTGGGCCAGCCGCGCGAACATCGGCTCGTGCAGGCGCAGCCGCTGGCTGTCGCGCAGGAGCTGCGCGCACAGGACCCCGTGGCCGCCTTCCCACGCTTCGATGACCAGCGAGTCGCGCAGCAGCCGCGGCAGGACGCTGAACTCCTCGATCGCGCCGTTGCCGCCGAAGACCTCGATCGCGTCGCGCACCGCGGCGGGGCACGCCAGGGCGGTCCAGATCTTGTTGAGGTTGACGAGCATCCGCCACGCGCCGGCCTCGTGGGCGCCGCCCCGGCCGGTGGCGAGGCGGTCGGCCATGTCGGCCACGAACCACGTGCTCGCGCGGGCGGCGTGGGCCTCGGTGTTCAGGCGCGCGAGGATGCGCGCGATGACCGGGAAGCCGGCGATGGGCTGCCCGAACGCCGTGCGGTGCCGCGCGTAGGCCCGCGCTTCGCGCCAGGCGCGCTGCATCATGCCCGCCGCGACCACCGCGTTGTACACCCGCGACGTGTTCAGGACGATCTCGACCGTGCGGCGGAAGTCGCCGACGCGCCACGCTTCGGCGCCGACGAAGTCGAGCTCGGCGCTGGCCATCGACCGCGTGCCGAGCTTGTCCTTCATGCGCCGCACCACGAAGTCGTTGACCTGCCCGCCGGCCCGGGTGCGCGGCACCACGAAAGCGGCGAGGCCGCCGGTGCCGGCGGCCGCGCCCTCGGGCCGCGCGGTGACCAGGAACAGGTGCGCATCGACCACCGAGCAGAACCACTTCTCGCCGTGCAGGCGCCACCGGTCGCCGTGCAACCGGGCGACGAGCGCGTTGGCGCCGACGTCGGAGCCGCCCTGCACCTCGGTGAGGAACTGGCTCGCGTGGGCGTGCCGGTCGTAGTCGGCGTCGTACAGGCGATCGAGCCACGCCTGGGCCTGCGCCTCGCCCACCGAACCGGGCCCACCCTGGCCCGTGACGGCGTCGCGCGCGGCGGCCTGCACGCTCTTGATCATCCCCGCGGTGCACGCGAACGGGCAGGCGTGACCGGCCTCGCCGTCCTGCCCGAGCAGGTAGGCGTAGGTGAGCGTGTCGAGCTCCTGGCCCGGTGTGGCGTACCGGCCCATCAGGCCCGTGCCGTACGCGGCGCGCCCGATGCGGTGGTAGTCCGGGTGGAAGACGATCTGCTCGGTGCGGTGGCCCACCGCGTCGTACCGGCGCAGCCGCGGCAGGTTTTCGTCGCGGTTGGTCTCCTTCGCCCACGCGTCGATCGGGCCCGAGACCAGCGCGCCGAACGCGGCGAAGCCCCCCACGTCGGCGCGACCGTACCGCCGGGACAACGCCTGCACGTGAGCGTCGGCCTCCCAGGCGTTCTGGGTGAGGTCGGCTCGCCACGCGTCGAACGCGGCGCGCGCCCGTTCGGGGGAGCTCATCGGCTCAGTTCAGGAAGCGCCAACGCGCCACGAAGTAGCCGCCTTCCGCCGACGTGGAGCCCTGGCCGTTGCACTCTTCCTGGCCGCTGCCGTCGTAGTACTGCTCGATCTTGAGCTTGAGCACCCGGCCGCTCGCGAGCTGCACGAGGAACGGCTGGTCGGTGGTCTCGACGCACGAGCTGTAGTCCCACCACGGGCCGAGCACGACCTGCGGGCTGCCGGGCAGGCCCGAGCTGTCGTTGATGATCGAGCAGGCCTCGGTGTAGTAGTCGTCGACCTGGAACTCGACGCCCTCGGGCACCTCCTCGATCTCCTCGTAGGTCCAGCCCTGGCCCATCACCGCGGCGCCCACGCACGACGGCCCGCTGTCGCCGCCGTTGAGCCGCAGGACGAAGCGGCGCCCGCCGAGGTCCCAATCCATCGACTCGAGCGCTTCTTCGTCGGTGATGTCGAGCTTCTCGAGGCCCTGGTCGGTGAAGCGCATGTAGAGGAACGCGTTCTTGGTGGAGTTGCTGTAGCCGCCGGCCGACGCGTCGAACTCCGAGACCCAGTCGTCGCCGTCCTGGGTGTTGCTCACGTCGCCCTTGCTCGTCTTGTCGTCGTGAAGGGACAGGTCGGCGATGATCTCGTCCACACACTCGACGTCGGTGGGCTCGGTGCAGACCGGGTCGAGGTCGGCCCCGGTGTCCCCGGTGTCGCCCGTGTCGCCGGCGGTGTCGCCGGAGTCCTTGCCGGTGTCGGTGGTGCAGGCCGCGAGGGTGAGGAAGAGGAGCGTGCGCATCCACACCGGCTAACCACGGGCGGCGCGCCGGGCCCGTCCCGAAGCGAACCGAGGCCGCCGCGCGCCGCGCTACGGTGCGGGCGCCCGGTCGAGGCGTGCGGCGGCGGTGATGCCGACGGACGCGCTCCACGACCGGGTGAAGGTGTACGCGACCCCGGCCGCGGGGGTGAACTCCCACCGTCCGCTCGGCGCCACCACGCCGATCGCCAACGAGGTGGTCGGCACGGCCTCGGTCGCCCACATCACGCCGACCCGCGGCGAGAGCACGAACTGGGCGTCGTGCGCGAGGTCCCACCCGAGGAGCACCCCGAGCGTGCCGTCGCCGAAGAGGTACGCCTCGGAGAGCCCGAGGAGGCCCAGGCGTGGGGCCAGGGCCGCGTGGAACCCGTCGCGGTCGACGTCGGTGAGGGCGACCGTGCCGTCGATCGCCGCGCCCACCGCGAACGGCGACAACCCGACCGTGGCCGCCACGTCCACCCGCGGGGCCACGCCACCGCGGACCCCGAATGTCGCGGCCGCGACCACGGTGCCGCCGGCGTAGGTGCCGGTGGCGGCGACGTGCGCCTGGAGTTGGCCGGGCCGAAGCGGTTCGGCCCGGCGGACGTCGAGCACGCCGCCGCAGCCGGCCAGCGTCAACAGGCCCGCGGCGAGCGCGCTCACCACGCCCCCCGCACCGCGAGCACCGGGACGAAGACCGGGTGTTCGACCATCAGCAAGATCGGCACGTGCACGGCGGCGTCGACGGTGACGTGGCCGAGCGTGAGGCGGGGGCCGGTCCGCAGCGCGAGCGGCGTGTCGTCGAGCAGCGCTTCGGCCTCGAGCAAGAGCGCCAACGGTCCCCCCAGCGGCAGGACCTGCGCCACGCTGAACCCGCTCCCGGCGAACTTGCCTTCCACGTCGTAGGCGGTCGGGGTGAGCCCGAGCTCGAACCGCACGCCGAACGGAGCGCGCTCGGGCCCCGCCGAGAGGTCGAAGGTGATCGACGGCAAGAGGCCCTGCCGGGCGTGCGCACCGCGGAGCACCCAGAAGCCCGGCGCTTCGGGAGACAGCCCATCGCGCAGCGCGACGCCGAGCGCCATGCGCGCGGCCTCGGGGCCGAAGTGGGCCCGGACCCCGACACGAAAGGTGCCGGCGCGGGCTTCGCTCCAGCTGCTCGCGCCGGTGCCGGCCAGGCCGACGAGCTCCACGTCCACCCCGAGGCCGGCGACGTGGGTGGCGCCGAGCAGGCGGGCCTGGGCGTAGGTGCGATCGTCGTCGACCATCGCGGAGACCTCGACGGTGGCGCGGTGCGCGGCCTCGCCGCCGGGGGTGGTGAATCCCGGTGCGGGCGCCGCCGCCGCGAGGCTCGTGAGGGCGAACATCATGCGCCGGTGTCCGCCGTGTCGTCGCCGCAGTCGGTGTCGTAGATCGGGTCATCGGCCAGGGTGACACACTCCTCGACCGAGGCCGGCGGCGGCCACGTGGCGGCCGGCGCGGTCGTGAAGCTCCACAGCCCGACGTGGGCGGTGGTGGCCTCGTCCCACTCCTGGACGAGCTTCAGGGTTCCCGGCGTGACGTCCCAGGTGTACGCGGTGTCGGGCGCGAGCCCGCCGGCCAGGCACCAGCCGAGCCCGCCCTCGAACGAAAACGGCGCCCCTTCGACCTGGGCGCCGGTGGCGTCGAAGACCCGGATGCGCCGCGCGACGTGCTCGTTCATGCCGATGCGGCCGGCGGAGTCCCAGCGGATGGCGAGCGGGGCCGAAGGGTCCCACGCCGTCGCGCCGCGACACGGCCGCCGGACGTCGGGCTCCGGTTCGGCGGCACAGGCAAGGAGGAAGAAAGGCCAGGCGTTGCGCAACGACGGATCGCCCCCTCCCAGGAGCTAACGTGGCGGCGGCGTCGCGACGCGCGCCGGACCCTGATCCCGTCGGGACGGTCGCGGCGCGTCGCCCGATGCGGGCAGGCGCATGAGGCGGGCCGCGATCGCGCCGACGACCACCGCCACCGCGGCGACCGCGGCCAGCTCCGCCGAGGGCACCTCCGCGGGGGTCGGGAGCGGCGTGGGAGTGGGCAACTCACGCGTCCCGGCGGGGGGTGACGGGCCCACCGCCGCGAGGAGCGCTCCCCAACCACCGACCTGGTCCGCCGTGAACCCGGTCGCGCCCACGCGCCCGAACCCCGCCCGCGCAAAGCCCGCCTCCGCCTGCGGGCCGTCGAGCCACCCCACCAGGTCGTGCGCCGCGGCCGTGGCGCCGACGTGCCGATCGGGGCGCGCGACGACGCCGGCCACCTGCTCGAGACGAAAACTCGTTCGGGGCACGACGATCTCGAGGGCGTCGCCGCGGGCTCGCGCGGCGGTCAGGGTGCGGGCGTCGGCGAGCACGGCGTCGCCTTCGCCCGCGGCGAACCGGGACACGGCCTCCTCGACGCTCCCGGTCCGCGAGACGGCGTTGGCGACGAGGCGGTCGAGGGTGGCATGGGCGCTCGGCGGGAACTCGGGCTCCTCGAGCAGCGCGGCCCCCCAGAATCCGGCGAGGAGGATCGGGCCGCCCGTGTCGGTGGTGGGCCCGGCCAGGACCACGGCGCGCCCGTCGTGGGCGAGGTCGTCCCACCGCTCCACGCCGAGGGGGTTCCCGGGGCGCACCCCGATCGCGACGACGTCGGTCGCGACCACGACCGGGTCGACGTGATCGGCCCGACCGGCCTCGACCAGCGCCAACCACGCGGGGGCCGCGGGGAGCACCACGACGTCGATCTGCGCGCCCGCCGAGACGGCTCGGGTCAAGGCGACGCCGCTCGCGTAGGTCACGTCGATGGCGAGCGCCCGGTCGTGCTCCTGCTCCCAGGCCGCAGCGAACCTTGGGAGAACCTCCGTTTCGAGGGCGTCTCGGGCGGCGGGGAACGCGGCGACGTGGAGCACCAGCGCGAGGGTGGAGTGGGGTGACGCCATGCCTGCGCCGTTGCACAGCGTGTGCCATCGCCGCGTGTACGGACAAACGCCGAGAATGAGGCCCGACCCCCGTGCTCCGCCCGGGAAATCCGCGACGGTCGGCCACGTGGCCCGGCGCGTGCGCTGCGCGCCGCGAGGGCAATTTCGCGGTGGCGTCGCGACGCGCGCCGGACCCTGATCCCGTCGGGACGGTCGCGGCGCGTCGCCCGGATACACTGTGCGCATGGGATTCCTGCAGCTCGACGAGCTCTCCGGCGACGGTCTGGCCCTCTCCGCGCGGGGGGTCTCCCTCCGTTGCCATCCTGCGGTGGTGGTCCGCACCGAGCGGCCCCCGGTCGGGGCCGACTGGCTGGGCGGCCCGTACTGGCGCGTCACGACGGCGACGCCGCTGCAGACGGCGCGGGCGCTCGTCGCCGACGGCGCCGAAGCGGCGTTTCCCGACCTCGCGCTCGGCCACCAGGCGCGCTGGGACGACCCCGAGTACGCGGCGCAGTGGTACCTGCCCGAGCTCGGGATGGAGACCCTGTACGACCGCTCGCACGGGTCGCCCGACGTGCGGCTCGCGGTGGTCGACAGCGCCATCGACATCGACCACCCCGACCTCGCCGCGAAGGTGAGCGACCCCTACGACGCCTACGGCGACGACGACGACCCCTCGCCCAACCCGGGGGAGTACTGCAACGACGGGACCGACGCGATCTGCGACGAACACGGCACCGCCGTCTCCGGCATCGCCACCGCGATCGGCGACAACGGCACGGGGATCGTCGGGATGTGCCCGGACTGCACCCTGGTCCCGATCAAGCTCCTCGGGGAGGACGCTGGCGGCAGCTTGTCGGCGGACATCGCCGCCTATCAGCACGCCCGCGACGTGGACGCGTGGGTGATCAACAACTCCTGGGGCTACACGATGCACGTGCCGGCCCCGGAGATGTTGGCCTCGCTCATCGAGGAGGTCGCGACGCTCAACCGCGGCGGCCTCGGCGCCGTGGTGGTCTTCGCGGCCGGCAACGACGACCGCAAGCTCAAGAACGACGAGATCGAGGCCCTGCCCCACGTCTTGTGCGTCTCGGCGACCGACAGCTACGGCAACCCGACCAACTACACCAACTACGGCGATCCGGTCGACGTCGCGGCACCGAGCGCGACGGTGTCGATCGCGCCCGAGGGGGGCATGACCGAGACCTTCGGGGGCACCTCCGCCGCGGCGCCGGTGGTGGCCGGTCTGGCGGGCTGGGTGTTGTCGATCCGGCCCGACCTCACCGGCGACGAGGTGGTCGAGCTGATCGAGTCGACCGCGGTACAGTCCCCGCTGGTGAAGCCCGACGAGGACGGGCGGTCCGAGTACTACGGATGGGGCATCATCAATCCGCCGGGGCTGCTCGAGGTCTTGGAGCCGTCGGCCGCCGACGACACCGGCGACACGGGCGACACGGGCGAGGCCCCGCCCCCGCAGGCGTGTGCGTGCGGCACGGGAGCGCCCGCCGCGGGCTGGATGGCGGCCCTCGTGGCGCTGGTCCCGTGGTGGCGCCGCGCAGCGCGTGGGGTGCGCCGATGATCGTGCTGGTGGCGCTCGCGCTCGCGCGGCCGGTGGACGGGGGGAGCTATGCGTTCGACGAGAGCGACGTCGTCGCCTTCGTCGACGGGCCGGCAGGCGCCGCGCGGGTCTGGTACAGCGTCGAGGGGCCCAACCTCGTCCTGCAAGGCGACGCCGACCTCGATGGCGTCCCCGACTTCGCGGCGCTGGTGGCCGAGATGACCGAGGCGGTGCTGGTCACCTACGCCGACGCGGGGTTCCGGACGATCCCGCCCGACGAGGGCGAAGGCGGCTCCGACGCGATGGACGTGTACCTGGTCGACTTCGGGGGCAACGCCGACGGGCACTACTCGACGGAGAACTGCGTCGGCCGGGTGTGCGGCGGCTACTTCGTGATGGAGAACGACTTCGCCGGCTACGGGTACTCCGACATCGACAGCGCGGTGCGCACGCTCACGTCGCACGAGCTGTTCCACGGCATCCAGGCGGCGTACGACTCGTCGGAGGCGAGCTGGTACCAGGAGGGTACGGCCGTGTGGGCCGAACAGCTCTTCGACCCGGAGAACGAGGACTTCGTGCACTTCTGCAGCGCGTACCTGCAGGACACCGGCCGCTCGATCGACAACCCGCCGGCGGGACCGGTCCCCGAGTTCGCGTATGCCACGGCGTTGTGGTGGTGGTTCTTGACCGAGCGGTATGGGGACGCGTGGTTGGTGGACTTCATGGAGTCGACCGCGGGCACGGACGACCTGCTCGACCTGATGGAGGCGCAGACCGACCTTCGCGCGGACTGGATCGACTTCGCCACGTGGAACGCCGCGACGGGCAGCTATTCGGGGGTGGCCGAGTCCTACCCGTTCGCGGCCGACCTGCGGGACATCGCGTTCGAGGACCGCGGGGCGACGGTGGACGACGACCAGCGCTTCTATCCGTTGGCTGCCAACTATTACCGGGTCGACCTCGAGGGTGGGGCGGTGGTCTTCGGGCTCGGGGCCGACGCCCCCGACCTCGAGTTCCACCTGTGGGCGACCGACGCGGAGGGCCGCGTCACCGCGCCGGCGGCGACGTTGCCGAACACGGCGGGCGGGCACGCGCTCGGCGAGCTCGACGCAGGGCGGTACATCTTCTTCGGGGTCAACCCCACGCGAGCCGAGGACAGCACCAAGGTGCGCGTCTGCCTGGGACCGGACGCGGCGGAGTGTGCGCCCGCGGCCGACACCGGCGACACCGACACCGCCGACACCGCCGCCGACACCGGTGGCGACGACACGGGCGAGGCCCCCGGCGACTGCGGCTGCGCGACGGGTTCGGCGCCGGCGGGCGCGTTGGTGGGGTTCGCCGCGGTGTGCGTGCTCCGCCGCCGCGTGCTCCCCGGCGGGTGACGGGTTGGGTGGAAGTGGCCGAGCGGAGCGCAGGTTCGCCGCTCGCGGCGGAGCTGCGGGGGAGCGAGCGCCAGTTCCCGCCGACCCGGCAGGACCCAGCGGCAACCTCGTCTCCCCTCATCGACGTCCACCGGCGTGCGAGTCGGAGGCAGCGAGCCTGGCGGGGGGCCGGGTGGGGCGCTGTGCTCCCTGGCGGTGACGTTGCCGGGGTGCGGTGACGTGGCGGGTGACGGGTTGGGTGGAAGTGGCCGAGCGGAGCGCAGGTTCGCCGCTTGCGGCGAACCTGCGGGGGAGCGAGCGCCAATTCCAGCCGACCCGGCAGGACCCAGCGC
>SXOM01000597.1 GCA_005776735.1 Pseudomonadota bacterium | reverse complement strand
CGACGGCGTGGTCTGCGTGTATCGGGGGTTAGCGATAAGGCCACCGCTGCGGCCGGCGTGCGCGGGGGTCGAAGCGGCGTACGTCGCCCGGTGGGGCGCCGGGGAGCTGCGGCCGGTGGGCCCGGTCGCCTCGCCGCCGGCGCGGCTGGTCTTGTCCGCGCAGGACGGGGGCACCTCGCGCGGGCTGCGTCAGGCGATGGTCGCCGCCCACGGGCGCGGCGTGCGGCGGGTGCAGCTCGTGGGGACGCTGCCCGACCACGCGGGGCTCGTCCGGGACGCCGAGCGCCTGGGGATGGCGGTCGAACTCGGCTGACGCGCGCCGCGCGACGGTCGAGGTCCGACGCGCGTTGTTCGACGTCCGATCCGCGCGCGCACGGTGCGCGAGGCCGCGCAGGTTCTTCGCGCTTCGGGACGGGCCTACGGCCTCGCCCCCGGGACACTCGTCGGTGTCGCCGAGGTGGGCCGCGCCGACCGCTCCGCCCGCCACGCTTCCAACGCGGTCGAGGGCATCGCCTTGGCGTAGAGCCACCCCTGCGCCTCGTCGCAGCCGATGGTGGCCAAAAACGCCGCCTGCTCCTCGGTCTCCACCCCCTCGGCGATCACGCCGAGGCGAAGCGTCTTGGCCAGCTCCACGATGGCGTGCGTGACCGCGGCGGCGTCGGCGTCGTGGAGCATCTCGCGAACGAAGCTCTGGTCGATCTTGAGCTTGTCGATGGGAAAGCGCCGCAGGTACGCCAACGAGCTGTAGCCGGTGCCGAAGTCGTCGATCGACAAGCGCACACCGAGCTCGCGCAGGCGCTGGAGGGTGAGCTGCACCCGCTCGGCGCCGTCCATGACCACCCCTTCGGTCACCTCGAGCTCCAGGAGCTTCGGCGCCAGGCCCGCCTCGGCGAGCGCGGCGGCGACGAGGTCGACGAAACCGTCCTGCCGGAACTGGTGCGCGGAGATGTTCACCGCGACCATCAGCGGTCCGTTGGGGCCGTCGGCCCAGGCGCGGGCCTTGCGGCAGGCTTCGAACATCACCCACCGGCCGAGCTCGAGGATGAGCCCGCTCTCTTCGGCGAGCGGGATGAAGGTCCCCGGCGGAATCATGCCCTCCGGCGTGGGCCACCGGATGAGGGCCTCCACGCCCGAGATGCGGAGGCTCCGAAGGTCGATCTGCGGCTGAAAGTGGAGCTCGAACTCGGATTGCAGCACCGCCCGCCGCACCCGTTGTTCGAGCGCGAGGCGATCGGCCACCGCCCGCTCGAGCTCGGGCGCGAAGCGCACCACCTGGCCGCGTCCCGCCCGCTTCGCCTGGAACATCGCGGCCTCGGCGTGCCGGAGCAGATCGGCGGCCTCCCGTCCGTGCGCGGGGTAGCTCGCGATGCCGGCGCCCGCCGTCAGGTGCATCGCGCCGTCGGGACCGTCGAACGGGCGGGCGATGGCGGCGAGCGCGGCGCGCACGACGTGGTCGGCGCGCTCGTTGGAGGTGATGTGCACGCCGAAGACGTCGCCCTGAAGCCGGGCCACCCCGTCGCCCTCCTCGAGGGTCGCGCGCAGGCGCTCGGCCACCTCGGCGAGGAACGCGTCGCCCACCTTGCGCCCGAGCGTGTCGTTGATGTCCTTGAAACGATCGATGCC
The DNA here is from genome assembly GCA_005776735.1 of Pseudomonadota bacterium. GTDB lineage: Bacteria > Myxococcota_A > UBA796 > UBA796 > SXON01 > SXON01. The sequence goes on along the minus strand of SXOM01000597.1, from coordinate 1,272 downwards.
GAGCACCGCCACCGCGCAGCCCACGCCGTCCGTGCAGCGGTGCAGGCAGCACGCGTTGACCCGCTCTTCGAACAGCTTGAGGTTCGGCAGGCCGGTGACCGCGTCGTAGTTCACGAGCTGGTGGATGCGCAGCTCGGAGCGGCGGGCGGTGGTGATGTCGGTGAACACCGCCATGTAGTGGGTCACCTCACCCTGGTCGTCGTGGATGGCGGTGATGGAGAGCCACTCCAGGTACACCTCGCCCGCCTTGTCGCGGTTCCACACTTCGCCCTGCCAATGGCCCCCCGCCCGCAGCGCCGCCCACATCTCGGTGTAGAACTCGGGCGGGTGTTGCCCCGACGCGAGCACGCGCGGCGTCTTGCCGACGATGTCCTCGGGCCGGTACCCGGTGATCTGGGTGAACGACGGGTTCACGCGCAGCACCACCTGGTCGGGCCCGGTCACGAGGATCCCCTCGCGGGCGTGCAGGAACATCCGATCGGCGAGCCGGAGCTGCGCTTCGGTCTCCCGGGTGGCCGTGACGTCGCTGGCGATGCCCACGACGCGGTGGGGTTTGCCGTCGGCGCCGGGCACCGCCACGCCGGAGTAGTCGACCCACCGCACCGAGCCGTCGGCATGGCGCAGGCGGACGCGCTGGTTGAACGCCGCACCGCCGCGCCCGCTGTGCAGGGTCTCGACGACCGAGTCGGCGTCGTCTTCGTGGACGACCCCGGTGAGCCCGATGCGCTTGCCGACGATCTCGGAGGCGGGCCGGCCGGAGAGGCGCTCCACCGCGGGGCTGATGTACAACAGCTCCATCGTCTCGGCGTCGGCGATCCACACCACCTCGTTCATCGCGCCGAGCAGCTCGTGGAAGGTGGCCTCGGTGTCGCGGAGGCGACGCTCGGCTTCGTGGACGGCAGTCACGTCGTGCAGGGCGAACAGGAAGGCCGGTCCCGAGGGGCGGGCCACCGGCGAGACGTAGGTCTCCGCGAGCACGAGCTCGCCGGCGCGGGTGCGATGCTGGAGCGCCCCGAGCGCCCACGGCGCGGGCGATGCCGGCGGGGCGCTGCGCAGGGCCTCCACCCGCGCGAGCGCCTCGGGAGACTGCAAACACCCCGCGTGCTGGTTCACCAGCGCCGCCCGGGTGTAGCCGAACGCGGCGCACGCCGCGTCGTTGACCTCGAGGACCACGCCGCCGGCGTCGCAGATCCACATCGGCAGCGGCGCCAGCTCGAAGAGCTGCTCGGCCCGTCGCGCCGCCGCGGCGTGGTCGGCGACCGCACGCGCGTG
>SXOM01000596.1 GCA_005776735.1 Pseudomonadota bacterium | reverse complement strand
CATCGTGCTCGCGTCCAGCAACCAGCCCGAGCTCAGCTCGCTCCTGGCCGACACGCTGGTCGAGGTGTACCTCGCGCAGTCGCAGGACGTCGCGAAGCAGGACACGCGCGATGCGCTGCGCTTCGTCACCGGCGAGCTCGAACGGCTGCGCGGTCAGTTCGACACCGCGCTCAAGACGGTGGCCGATGCCAAGGCGCGCGAGCGGGTCATCGACATCGACTCCGAGGTCAAGTCCGCGGTCGCGCGGGTGAGCGAACTCTACGCCGCCCGAGAAGAGGCCGACGCCGAGATGGCGGACGTGCGCGCCCAGATCCGCCAGCACGGCGTGTTCAACGAGGCCGAGTCGGTCGACCTGGTGTCGCCCACTTCGCAGTCGACCAACCCGCTGATTCGCGACCTGAAGAAGGCGCTGGCCGAGCTGCAGCAGAACCGCGCCAAGGAGCTGCTCGACAAGACGCCGAAGCACCCCGACATCATCCTGCTCGACACGCAGATCCGCTCCACCGAGGGGCAGTTGGCGTTGGCCCTGCGCGAGCAGCACGACCTCGACCCCGAGGTCACGCAGCTCCGCGTCGCGTTGGCGGGGCTCTTGCAGCGCCGCGAGCAGATCGACGCCGCGGCCGAGGCGATCATCGCCGAGTTCGCGCTCTACCCCGACAAGATGCGGGAGATCGCGGGCCTGCAGCTCGCGGCCGACGCCACCGAGGCGATCTACAAGTCGCTCCTGGAGACGCAGTACCAGATCGCCGTCGCCGAGGCGATGACGGTGTCGGACATGCGCCTGGTCGAGTCGTCGCGTGTACCGGACAAGGCAGCGTCGCCCAAGCTGCTCGTGTGGGTGATCCTCGGCTTCTTCGTCGGGAACGCGGTGGGCATCGGCCTGGTGTTCCTGATGGAGTACCTCGACGACTCGGTGAAGGAGCCGGGCGACCTCCGCGAGGTGTGGGCGCTCCCGCTCCTGGGCATCGTGCCGAAGTACCGCCTCAAGGACAAGCGGGCGCTCATCGACGCGTTGCCGCCCACCGATCCGCTCTTCGAAGCGTTCCGGGCCATCCGGAGCGGCGTCGCGTTCGCGGGCGTCGACCAGGCCATCGACGTCCTCACCGTCACCAGTTGTGTGCCGGGCGAAGGCAAGAGCACGGTGATGACCAACCTGGCCATCTGCCTCGCCCACGACGGGCAGCGGGTCCTGGTCGTCGACTGCGACCTGCGCCGGCCCACGCAGCACCGCATGTTCCCGACGCTCTCCAACGAGCGCGGCGTCAGCAGCGTCCTCACCAACGCGTGCACGGCCGAAGACGCCATCCAGGCCACCCCGGTCGACAACCTGTTCGTCCTCACCTCGGGTCCGGTGCCGGCCAACCCCGGCCGCATCGTCGAGAGCCTGCGGCTGCGGCAGCTCCTCAAGGACCTGTCGGGTCAGTACGACATGGTGCTGGTCGACGCGCCGCCGATGCTGGTCGTGGGCGACGCGGCGCCGCTCAGCCGCGCCGCGAAGGGCCTCGTCGTGGTGGTCGAGGCCGGCAAGACGACCCGCCGCATGGTGGCCGACCTGCGCGAGCGCATGGAGGCGGCGTCCATCGAGGCCACGGGCGTGGTGCTCAACAAGGTCGACGTGCGGGGGAACCAGCACTACTACGGGTACTACGCCCGGCATTACGGGGGCGACGGCAAGGGCGCCGCCGGCGGGGGGCGCAAGTGACCACCTGGCTCGTCGCCGCGCTGCTCGGCTGCTCCCCTTCGGCGGAAGACATCGCCAAGACCATCACCTCCACCAACCCGGTGGTTCGAGAGGACGGGGCGAAGATCGCGCAGAACTACCCGGAAGAGGCGGTAGAGAAGGCGCTCATCGCCGCCCTCGGCGATCCGGCGCGCACGGTACGGCTCAACGCGATCGAGTCGTTGGCCGAGATCGAGGCCACGACCGCGGGCGCACCGCTCGTCGACCGCCTGCAGAACGACGCCGACCCGCTGGTGCGCCGCGCCGCGGCCGACGCGCTCGGTCGCCTCAAGGAGCGCGGCGCCGCCTTGGCGCTGGTGGCCTACGTACAGACGTTCGGTCCCGACGATCGCGAGCAGCTCGCCGGCATCTGGGCGCTCGGCAGCATCGGCGCCGAGGGGCTCGACCCCGAGCCGCGCCAGGTCGTGCTCGACGCGTTGGTCAACCTGCGCGACACCACCACCGATCGCCACGTCCGCTACCAGGTCACCGCGGCGCTGCGCACGTTCAAGTAGGCGTCACCGCGGCGGGGCCCAGGTCGCCAGGGCGTTGGGCGCCGAGCGGCGCACGGCGGGGAGGCCGGCCAGGCTCGGCTGGAGTCGCCCGGGGAGGAACGCGCCGAGCTCGACGCGGCAGGCGAGGTCGACCCGCCAGCTCGTCCCGTCCACGGGGCTGGAGGTGCGCGCATCGATCGACACCTGGGCCTCGGGGCGCCACGTGAGCCCGGCGTTCCAGCGGGCCGGATCGACCAGGTCGACCCCGCCGTGCAGGCCCACGCCGGCGCTCAGGTCGCCCACGAGGCGCTGGCGCGCGCTCGCATCCCAGCTCAGCGCGATGGGGTCGAGCTCCACGCGCCACATCGTCAGGCCGGCGTTGCGGACGCTGAGCTGCGCGGTCCAGCTCAGGAGCGGCCGCTCGGGGTCGGCGTCCGGGTCGCGGAGGGTCCACCCGGCGCTGAGCGAGACGCGCACCGGGCGGGCGCGCGCGTGGGCGCGAAGGTCGGCGTCTTCGAGCTCGGCCTGCGCTTCGCGGCGGCGCACCCAGCGCCCGGCCGGGCCGCCGGATTCGTGGCGGAGGGTGACGTCGCCGTTCTTCTTGAACACGAGCTCGGCCGAGGGGTCGAAGAGCACGTCGGCGGCGGTGCGGAGGGCGGCGACGTCCTCGGAGCGCTCGGCGGTCTCGACCACCACGTGGTCGACCGCGAGCAGGCTGCCGGCCAGGGCGTAGTCGGCCCACCGGCCCGCGGTGCCGCCCGGGAGGTCCAGCCCGCGGCCGGTCGCCGCCTGCAGGCGCCAGTGCACGTCGGCCTGGGCGACCATGGGGCTGAACGCCGGGCTCGCCTTGCGGCCGGTCATCGCGGACTCGACCTGCACCTGGTACCGGCGGCCGTAGTCCCACCACACCGGGTGCAGGTCGGCCGCCACGGGGCAGTCGGCCCAGGCCGCGCAGTCGGCAGCGCCCGCGAGCACGGTCTGGACCCACACCAACCACATGCCGCCGATGTAGCCCGCCGTTATGCCGCCGCCGTGCGGAACATCGGACTCGGGGTGGGGGCGGGGGCCTGCGCAGGGTCGCTCGTCGGCGCGTTCGAGGCGTTCTTGCGCCTGCAGGCGCGCGTCCCGGTGGAGTACCAGTCCTTCGGGTACGGGTACACCCTCTATGGGCTCGCGGGGGCCGCCGCGGGGCTCGTGTTCGGCGTGCTCCTCCAGCTCGTCTCGCCGCACGGGCGCGCCCCGCGCCGCTGGGCGGCGTGCTTCGCGGCCGTCTTCGCGCCGCTGGTGGCCGTGCTCTTGCACCACCACCTCGACATGGGCGTGTACGAAGGCGACGGCGTGCCGCTCGGCGTCGTCGCGGTGCTCGCCGGCGCAGGCCTCGTGGGCGGTGTGCTCCTCGCCTGGGTCGGGGCCAACGTGCTGGTGAAGACGCCGCTCCAGGCGATCAGCTCGGCCAAGGGGTTTGTCGCCGCGTGGGGCGGGGGGGCGTCCCTGGCGTGGATCTTCGCGTTGTCGCCGACGCCCGAGGCGGCGCAGGCCCCGGCGCCCGCGCCGAGCCCGGGCGCGCCCGACATCTTCGTCATCGCCTGGGACGGGTGGCGGGCCGACGCGCGGGGGCCGGCGCTCACGCCCACCGCCGACGCGCTCGCGCTCGGCGGCGTCGAGTTCGAGACCCACGTCGTCGCGTCGTCGTCCACGGCGTCCTCGGTCGCGTCGCTCTTCTCCTCGGTCGCGGTCTCCACGCACGCGGTCGGGGGGCCCGGGGAGCGGCTCTCGGCCGAGCTCGTGACGCTCGCCGAGGTGCTCCGGGAGCGCGGCTACCGCACGCTCGGGCTCCCCAACCACCCGTCGCTCACCGCGGCGTTGGGGTTCGGCCAGGGTTTCGACGTGTACCCCTACGCCCCCTCCCTCCCGTTCGCGGCGACCGAGAGCACCTCGGGCCTCACCGGGTACCGGCTCCTGCGGGCGGCGTGGATGGCGCAGGAGCGGCACCGCGAGGTCGAGCGCCACCACGAGCGCGCCGAGACGCAGTACGCCCGCCTGCTCGGCTTCCTCGACGCGGGTCCGGGGCCGGTTTTCGCCTACGTCCACGGGATGGAGACCCACGAGCCGTGGTTCCGCTACCCGCTCGACGGGCACGCGGTCGGGCGCGCCGACGATCCCTGGCCCGACGCCGCGCGTCGCCAGGAGCTGCGTGGGCTCTACGTCGGCGCGGTGGGTGCGGCCGACGCGGCGCTCCGCGTCTTCCTCCGCGAGCTCGACGTCCGTGGCCGGCTCGAGGCGTCCGTCGTGGTCCTGACCAGCCCGCACGGGGTCGAGCTCTACGACCACGGGGGGTGGTGGGCGGGCTCCACGCTCTACGACGAGGTGGTGGTCACTCCGCTGGTGGTGAAGCTGCCCGGCGGCCATCGTGCCGGCACGCGCGTCCCCTGGCAGGTCCGCCAGATCGACGTGGCGCCCACGCTCGTCGATCTGGCCGGCGGGGGCACCGTCGACGGGTGGCAGGGCACCGACCTGTTCGGCGACAGCTTCGAGTTGGACCTCGAGGCCGCCACGAGCACCGGCCGTGCGGGGGTCGGAGGGCTCACGGCCAACCGGGACGCGCTGGTGGAGCTGCGCCACGAGGGGTCGCGTCTGGTCGCGCTGCGGCGCGTCGGGCGCAAGCTCGTGCTCGCGCAGCGCACCCCGCGGGGCGACCCCCGGCGCCAGGGTGCGCCGCAGCTCTTCGACCTGGTCACCGACCCGCAGGAGGAGCACAACCTCGCCACCGCCGGGTCCACCGAGGGCGCGGCGATGCGGGCGGCGCTCGAGGCGATGGTCGAGGCCCGCGCGCGCGCCGCGAGCTGGAACCAGCCGCAGGTGATGGACCGCGCCGAGCGTTGCCGCTTGTGCGCGCTGGGCTACCTGCCGCCCTCGGACTGCGGCGACTGCCGCTGAGCTTGTCACGGCCGTGCTGCGCGCGGCGTATTCCCTACGCGTCGGAGAGTCCTCCGGCTATACTGCGCCCGTCGGAGCCATGATGCGTCACCTGCTGGTCAGCCTCGTCGCCCTCTCTGCCTGCCAGAACGAGAACAACTTGAGCACGACCGTGCCCAAGACCGAGGTCGTCGCCGACGGGAGCATCTCCGGTCGGGTGTGTGATCCGTCGGGTCGTACCTGGCTGGCCGACGCGTTGGCCTACGTCAACGTCACCGACGACACGGGCTTCATCTACGAGACCAAGCGCGCGTTCACCGACCTCGACGGGTACTTCTCCATCGAGGGGTTGCCGGGCAACAAGAAGTACACGGTGTACGTGACCTACGGCCCGGCCCAGCTCATGGAGGAGAAGGTCGAGATCGGCAACGGCGAGGACGTGACGCTCGACGAGCCGTCGTGTTTCGACCCGCTGGAGCTCGACGTCGCGGTGGTCGCGGGCGACTACGACGACTTCGGCCGGGTCCTCGAGGACATGGGCTTTGTGAACTACCACCGCATCAACGGCACCGATCAGGCCGAGATCACCGACTTCCTGTCCAGTCGCGACGAGATGGACAAGTACGACCTCATCTTCTTCGACGGCGGCCTCATCGAGGACGGCGTCTTCTACGACCTCACCGACGCCTCCAACCCGGTGCCGGCCACGGTGGTCGACAACATCCGCTCCTACGTCGAAGAGGGCGGCAGCATCTACGCCTCGGATTGGAGCTACGACATCGTCGAGCTCGCCTGGCCCGAGAAGATCGACTTCGTCGGCGCCGACGAGGTGCCGGACGACGCGCAGAAGGGCGACTACTCCCGGTTCGACGCCGCGGTCACCGACGCGTCGCTCAGCGAGTACCTCGGCAAGCAGTACATCGAGTTGGAGTACGACCTGCCGGTGTGGCCGCCGATCGAGAACACCAGCAAGACGGTGTCGGTGCACCTCACCGGCACCGTGCCGTACAGCGATGGGCTTTCGGACTACACGCTGTCCGGCGTGCCGCTCCTGGTCACGTTCAACGCCGGCGAAGGGAAGGTGGCGTTCAGCACCTTCCGCGTGGTGCGCAACGGGAACGAGGACATCCTGCGCACGCTCCAGTACATCATGTACAACCTGTAAGGTTCAGGTAGGGGCGCCGCGCCGCGACCGCGCTGGGCCGAGCGGCGTGGCCGTGCGCGCGGCGCGCAGCGTCGCGAGCGCAGGCCCTGGT
>SXOM01000595.1 GCA_005776735.1 Pseudomonadota bacterium | reverse complement strand
CTCGACGCGGCCGGTCGCGGCGCGCCGTCCTACTCGACCACGTCGACGTTGCCGTCCTCGTCGATCGCCAGGGGCACCACGCCGAACGGGGTGGTGACGTCGCTGGTGGCGGCGAGGTCTACCTTGAGCTTGTCGCCGCTGGCGATGGCCGCAATCGCGTCGATGGCGTCGATGTAGTCGACCTCGAACGGGACCACGAGCTTCTTGGTGGTCGCCCCGTCGACCGAGCCGAAGTCAGCCTTGGTGCCGGCGCCGACCTGGACGCCGGCGAACTTGACCTTGAAGTCGAGGTTGGCGAAGTCCAGCGTGCTGGCGTGGTCGTTGTCGATGTCCACGTCGAGCGCAAACCCTGCCTTGGACTCGGTGATGTCGGTGACGTTGAGCTGCCCGAGCTGGATGTCGGGCATCCGAAGCGCCGGGAAGTCGCCCTGCTCGTCGAAGGTGATGTCGACCGGGCCGATGTCGGTGTCCCAGCCGAAGCCGCCGCGGAGGGCGAAGGGCAGGTCGTCCTCGCCGCGCTCGGCGGTGACCAACTCGTAGAGGCCGACGAAGTCGAGGCTGACCGGGAGCACCATCTCGCTGGTGGCCGAGTCGCGGAGGTGCACGCCGTCGGGTGAATCGCCGGTGAGGATCTCGATGTCCGCGAGGTCCAGGCCGTAGCTGAACCGCTCCAGCGGGATGTCGACAGGGTTGGGGTTGTGCACGTCGAAGACGAAGTCGACGGACAGGTCCTCGAAGTCGATGTCGGTGAGCTCCAACCGGTTGAACTTGACCGTGGGGATGAACGCGGACAGGTCGCTGCCGCCACCACCGATGCAGCCGAGGAGGAGGAAGAGCGTCATCGCAGGAGTGCCTCGTAGGACTGTACGCCCGCCGGCGCCGGAGATTCGGCGCCGGCGGGCACGATGTGGACCCCTACCGCGCCGGCGAACCGCCGCGCCACCCAGGCGTCGAACCCGGCCTGGTCGACGCCGGCGAGCGCGGCGGCCACGGCGCCGGCGTCGGGAACCTGCGCCCCGCGGACCTGCCCGAGCAACGTGCGCTCGGCCGCATCGAGCCCCGAACTGACCGCGAACTGCAACGTGGCCGACGCGGCCTGGACCGCGGCGGCCGACCACTCGGCCTCGCCGCGGACGAGGAGCACCGGTTCGACCCGGAGCGCCAGGGGTGGCCCGCCCTGGGACGCCGCGAGCACCCTGGCCATCGCTTCGTCGACCGCCGACCAGTCACGCACCGTGCGCACTCCGCGCGCGTCACAACCGGCAGGGACGGGGGCGTGGACGGTGAGCTCGGCCCGCGCCGCGCGGTTCCAGACTGCAGGCGTGGGGGAGCGGGACAGCGCCGCCGGGAACGCGGGCTCGAAGCGGAGGGCGACCTCGGCGGGGCCCACGACGATCGCCGCGTCGCGGACGTACCGAAGCCGCCGGAACGCCTCGAGCTCGCCCACGGTGAGCGTCTCCAACGCGCCGGGCCGCCCGGTCGCAGGGTGCCCGTAGGGATGGCCCGCGAAAACCCAGGTCTCCACCAGGCGGTCGACGAGCGCTGCACAGTCGGCCCCGACAAGCCCCCGCACCGCGGCCAACCCGGCCTCGAGCGTGGCTTCGTCGACCGGCTGGGCCAGGAGGACCGCGAGCGCCTCGGCGTGCGGACCGAGGGGGAACAGCACCCGCTCGGGCCCGACGTCGGCGTGCACACCGGCGCGCGCCGCGAGGCCGTGCGCGAGCACGGCGGCGAGGCCCTCCCGCCCCGGCGGGTCGTAGGCACTCCCGGCGCGGACCAGGAGGTACCGCGCCTCGGCCCCCCCGCCCACCACGCGCACCGCCCCGCGCGCAACGACCAGCGGCGGCGTGCCGGCCGGTGGGCGATACGGCGCACATGCGACGAGGCCGAAGAGCACGAGCAGGGTGAGGCGACCCACGGCCGTCGATTATCGCCGCGCGTGTCGGTTGTGCTACCCTTTCGCGGCTTGGAGTCCCCACGGTGAACAGCATGGACCTCGACGCCCCGAGCCGCGACCTCCTCCGCCTGCTGCGTACCCCCCCCGAACCGCACGACCGCCTGCCCGAGAGCGTGTGCTGGCGTGCGTTCCTGGAGCTCCGGCGCCGGGGCGAGCCGCAAGCCACGCCGCACTTCCTGGCCGGGCTCAAGAGCCTGCACCGGCGCCGCGGGATGGCGGCCGCCACGCTCCCGACGATCGACGCCCACCCCGACGAACACAAGCTCGCGGAGGACCCGTACCTGGGCGAGCTGTGGCGCTCCTACAAGCGGTTGTTGTGCGCCAACCGCACCGGCCCGGCCGCGCAGATCTTGCGCGAATTCGAGCAGCAGCTCACCACGAGCTGAGCCGCCGGATGCGCCCGCGGGCGGCGTCGGATAGCACCGGCGACCCGCCCGGAGCGCCCTGTGAAGCTCGACTGGTCCGACATCCGCCGCCGCACCGCCGCCGGCGAAGGCGTGCGCGAAGCCGAAGCGTTGGCCATGACCGCGCTCGGCGGCGACGAGCTGCGGGCCCTCTTCGACACCGCGGGGGCCATCCGGGTCGAGCACAAGGGCAACTTCGTCAACACCTGCGGCATCAGCAACGCCAAGTCGGGCCGCTGCGCCGAGGCGTGCAGCTTCTGCAGCCAGTCGGCCCACTTCACGACCGACGCGCCGAAGTACACGCTGAAGTCGGCGGACACGATGGTGGCCGAAGCGCACGCGGCGCGCGAGGCCGGCGTGCGGGAGTTCTCCCTGGTCGCCAGCGGCCGCGCGATGACCAACCGTGCCGAGCTGGACACGGTCAAGTCGGCGGTGTCCCGCATCCGCGAAGAGACCGGCATGCAGACGTGCGCGAGCCTCGGCCTGATGCCGAAGGAGCTGCTCGCCGAGCTCAAGGACGCCGGCCTGCAGGCCGTGCACCACAACCTCGAGACCGCCCGCTCGTTCCACGCCAACATCGTGCAAACCCACACCTGGGACGAAGAGGCCGACACCGTGCGCGCCGCGCGCGACCTCGGGCTGTACACCTGCTGCGGGGGCATCTTCGGGATGGGCGAGAGCTGGGCGCAACGCGTGGAGCTGGCGATGCAGCTGCGCGAGCTCGACGTCGACAGCGTCCCGCTCAACTTCCTCAACCCGCGCCCCGGCACCCCGCTCGGCGAGCAGGCCGAGCTCACCGCCGAAGACTGCCTCAAGGTGGTCGCCATCTTCCGGCTGGTCCTCCCCACCAAGGACCTGATCGTCTGCGGCGGCCGCTCCGTGAACCTCGGGCAGCGCCAGGACGAGATCTTCCGCTGCGGCGCCAACGGCGTGATGATCGGCAACTACCTCACGACGGCCGGTCGCGACGTGGAGCTCGACCTCGACATGCTGGAGAAGGAGGGCCTGGTGATCCGCCCCCCGCCGCACAAGCCGCACGCCCCGAGCCTGCGCGCCGCGGTGCGCGCCGAAGGCACCGACGCCAACGGCGTCACCTGACCCGCAGCCGATGAACCCGCGGTACACCCGCTTGCGGGCCCGGGTCGACGCGCTCGACGCCCGCGGGCTCCGCCGGACGCTGGCGCAGGTCGAGCCGACCGGTCCGACGACCGCCCGGGTCGACGGCCGCGAGCTGCTGGTCTTCTGCAGCAATGACTACCTGGGCCTCGCGACGCATCCAGAGGTGCAGGCGGCGTTTTTCGGTGGTGGCGCCGGCGCGGCACGGCTGGTGAGCGGCAATCGGCCCGCCCACGACGCCCTGGAGGCCGCCCTCTCGGCACACTTTGGCCGCCCCGCGACTATTTTTCCAAGTGGATACGCCGCGAACCTGGGCCTGTACACCACCGTCCTCGAGCACGGCGACCGGGCCGCTTCCGACGCGCTCAACCACGCGTCGATCATCGACGGCCTGCGGTTGTCGCGGGCCGAGCGCGTGGTGATTCCCCACGGAAGCGGCGACGCCCTCCCGCCGGGGCTCCGGCTCGCCGCCACCGAGTCGCTCTACTCGATGGACGGCGACATCGCCGACCTCGGCGCCTGGTCGGGGGAACACTGGCTCGCCGTCGACGAGGCCCACGCGGTCGGCGCGCTCGGCCCCGAAGGCCGCGGGCTCGCCGCCGCGCAGGGCGTCACCCCCGACTTCGTCGTCGGTACCCTCGGCAAGGCGTACGGCGCGGCCGGTGCGTTCGTGGTCGGTCCGCCGGACCTCCGCGAGCTGTTGGTCTCCACCGCCCGCAGCTTCGTCTACACCACGGGAATGCCCGAAGGGGTCGCCGCCGCGGCGCTCGTGGGGCTGCGCCTCGCCGACGACGCGCGCCGCCAACGCCTCGCGGCCAACGCCGCCCGCCTGCGACGCGGGCTCCGCGAGGTGGGCGCCACCGTGCTCGGCGAGGACCACATCGTCCCGGTGCTGACGGGGCCGCGCACGATGGCGGT
>SXOM01000086.1 GCA_005776735.1 Pseudomonadota bacterium | reverse complement strand
TGCGGACCGGCCCCGGCGGCGCCGCCCGTCGGGCCGGGACCGGGCGGCGGTCCGCCCGCGCCCCCTATCGGCGGCCCGCCGGCGCCCCCCTCGACGGTGTACACCACAAAACTCGACGTCCCGTCCGCCGGCACCCGCTTCCGCTCGGTGACCGGGTGCGCGGCGAGCCACGCGGCGACCTGCGGGTGCGGCGGCACGGTCTCCAGCGCGAGGAGGCTGGTGAACGTCTGCGGCGGCCACTCGCCGTCGAAGAGCGGCCCCATGAACACGCCGGCGCCGGCCCCACCGGCCCGGAGGTTCACCGTCGCCCAGTCCCAGCGGCAGCCGATCCGCGTGGCGGGCAGGAGGAGCTGCCCGAAGGTGGGCCACGTCGGCCCGTCCGGCAAGAGCACCCCCACGGTCCCGCGTGGCCCCTGCACCTCGGCGAGCGCGGCGACGGCCGCGGCGAGGTTCCACGCTTCGGGCCGCAGGTTCGACGGGCCGTAGGCGCCCGACGTCGGTTGGGGCCACTGGGGGTCGGAGAACACGGCGAGGGTGTGCTCGTGGCGCGCGGGCTCGCCGAGCTGCCCGGCGGCGAACCGTTCGCCGCTGGTCCAGAGCCGCGGCGTCAACGTGCCGAGCGCGACCAGCGGGAGCACCCACCCGCGCCCGAGCGGGATCAGCAGCACACACCCCAGGGCCAACGCCGGGAACGCGTACCGGTCCACCTGCTGGGCGATCCGGGAGAGCGCCACCACGCCGACGACCATTCCCGCGCCCGCCACCCCGGCGCCGAACCGGCTCCCGCGCGACCACAGCCCCACCCCGAGCCCCAGGACCACGAGGGCGACCCCGGGCGCGCTCCACGCTTCCCACAACGTGGCGGCGTAGTAGACCTTCGCGTCGAGCGTGTCGACGTCGCGCACGCTCGCGGCCGTGGCCCGCATCGCGTCGGCGTCCAGCGAAGAAAACAGGTACGAACGGACGTTGTTGAGGTGGACCGCGTACCACACGCCCGCGGTGGCGCCGAACGCGGCCACCGCCACGCCCAACCCCCGCCACTCGGCCTTCGAGCGCCGCCAGGCGAGGGCCACCCCGACCACCACGCACGGCCCCACCAGGAAGATGGGGGCGGTGTACTTGATGCCGAAGGCCATCGCCATCCACAAGCCGAAGCCCAGGGCCGCCCCCCGCCGCCGGAGGGCGCCGGGAGCGGCCACGTGGCTCACCGCCTGTAGGATCGCGACCGCAGCGCTCAGATCGCGCGAGTACTGCTCCACCGAGCTCCACGTGAACGGGCTCGAGAGCAGGCCCACCCACGCCACCAGGCCCCCCATGCGCCCCTCGGTCATGCGCAACGAGAGGCGCTGCAACGCGTCGAACGCACCCAGCAGCGTCAGCACCATGCACACCGCCGCCGACGCCGGCCATCCACCGGAGATCACCGTGGAGAACGTGCCCAGGAGCGCACCGAACGGCGGCTGCGGGGCCAGCAGCGCCCACCACGCCCGCGCGGCGCGCACCACCTCCCCGTCGACGAGCAGCTGCCCCAGTCGCAGGTCGACGCCGAGCAGGTGGGGCGCGTCGGCGCCGCCGATGCGGCCGGCCTGCGCGATGATCCCCGCGACGCCGACGGCGCCGGCCACCCCGACCGCCGCCACGGCGAGCCGCGCACCCCAGCCGTTTGCGGGCCCGTCGCCCGGTGTGCCCGCACCCGCCATCCGGCGAGCGTACCACGCCGCGCCGCTCAGCCCGACTCCACCCGGTCCAGGTCGGCCTTGAGCGCGTCCGACATCGCCAGCGTGCGCGCGTGCGCGTCCTCGGGGAGCGTGGCCACCAACCACGACATCGCCGGGATGCCGAAGACCAGCGTCGTGAGGTGCACCGCGCGCAGCAGGAGCGCCGCGACGACCGCGTCGGCGGTGCTGCCGACCGCGTACAGCGGAAACAGCAGCACCACGAGCACCTCGACCGCGCCGAGCCCCCCGGGGACCAACAGGCCCGCCACGCTGGCCACCGCGGTGAGCGCCTGCATGAAGGTGGTGCCGAGCGGATCGGCGTCGATGCCCAACGCCCGCAAGGTCAAGAGCGCCGAGCCGGTGAGGACCGCGAGGTTCACCACGCTCAGGCCGGCCGCCTGGAGCCAACGCCCCATCGGCACGCCCCCGACGGCCGCGAAGCAGCGCGCCCACCACCGAAGGCGATCCCCGAACCGCGCCGCGTGGCGGGCCAGCACCGGCACCCCGCCGAGGCGCTCCGCCAGCCGCGCCGCGAGGACGACGACCTGCACCGGGCGCGCCAACACCCCGAGGAGCCCGAACCCGGCGAGGCCGGTGACGAGCGCCAGCGGGCCCAGCGCCGCCGACAACCCGGCGGGCACCCGCGTCGCGACCAGGGGCCACATCGCGAGCGTGACCACGCCGAAGATCGCGAGCGCGAGCACCCTGGCCAACAACGCCGCCGCCAACGCCGATGGCATGGGGACCCCGTACCGTTGGCGCAGCGCCCAGGCCGCGCCCAGCTCGGCGATGGGACCCGGCAGCGCCAGGTGCACCGCGTTGCTGCCCAGGACCACCGCGACGAAGCCGGCGACCGGCGGAGACGGCCGGACCGGCACCAGGGCCCGCAGCCTCAGCGCCTGCACGACCACCGAGAGGCTCCATGCGGCGAGGGCAGCCGCGAGCCACCCCGGAGAGAGCTCCCACAGCCGTGCCGACGCGTCCACCCCGTCGAGCATCCGCAACGCCGCGAAGCCGAACCCGGCGAGCGCCGCGAAGGTGAGCGCCGCGGACACCAGGACGCGTAGCCAGGGTCGGACTCGAGCAGGCGGCGTCATCACGCCCGCCGGTATCCGCGTTGCGTTAGTCGCGCGCCCATGTCCCGCATCGTTCTGGTGTGCCCCGGCCGTGGCAGCTACGGCCGGGAGCAGCTCGGCACCCTCCCCGCCACCCCTTCGGTCGCCGCCGCCGACACCTTCCGGGCCGCGCTCGGCCGACCGACGCCGACCGAGCTCGATCGGGCCCCCGCGTACAGCTCGCGGCTCCACGTCGCGGGCGAGAACGCGTCCATCCTCACCACCACCTGCTCGTTGGCCGACCGCGATCAGCTCGGCGACGTCGAGGTCGTCGCGGTCATCGGCAACTCGATGGGCTGGTACACCGCCCTCGGGGTGGCCGGCGCGCTCCCCTTGCACGACACGCTGCGGCTGGTCGAGACGATGGGCCAGTACCAGGCCGGAAACGTCATCGGCGGCCAGGTGCTCTACCCGCTGGTCGACGATGCGTGGGCGCGCGCGCCATCGCCCGAGCTCGACGCGCTGTTGCGCGGCACCCCCGATCTCCACGTCAGCATCCACCTCGGTGGCCAGGTCGTGCTCGGCGGGTCCACCGCAGCGGTCGCTGCGGCGATGCAGCGCCTGCCGCCCCGCAAGATCGGCGAACGCGACGCGCCGATGCAGCTCCCCCTCCACTCGGCGTTCCACACGCCGCTGCTCGCCGAGACCGCCGCCCGCGCCCGGATCGACCTGGCCGACCTCGACTGGCGCGCGCCCGTGGTGCCGCTCGTCGACGGGCGCGGCGCGATCTTCCGCCCCCACAGCGCCGATCCCCTCGCGGTGCGCGACTACACGCTCGGCCACCAGGTCGTGGCACCGTACGACTTCACCACCAGCGTACGCGTCGTGATGCGTGAGTACGCACCCGACCACCTCGTGCTGCTGGGGCCCGGCGGCAACCTGGGCGGCGCCGTGGCGCAGGCGCTCATCGCCGAGGGCTGGCGCGGGCTCCACACCCGGGCCGACTTCGCCGCGATGCAGGCGGCCGGGCCCGTGGTCCTGTCCATGGCCCGCCCCGAACAGCGGGCGCGGGTGGCCCGCGCGTGACCGACCTCGAGCTGCTCACCGAGGCGATGGGCCTCAAGGCCCTCGATCGTGCCGGCTGGGTGCGCGTGGGCGTCCCGCGCCCCGAGAGTGTCGCCGCCCACTCGTGGGGGGTGGCGTTCGCGGCGTTGATCCACGCCCCCGCCGAGCTCGACCGCGCGCGCCTCGTCGCGATGGCGCTGTTGCACGACCTCGCCGAGGTCCGGGTGGGCGACATCACGCCTCACGACGGCGTGCCGCGCGCGGAGAAGAAACGACGCGAGTCCGAGGCCGCACGCGCGCTCCTGGCCGATCACCCCGCGCTCCTCGCGCTCTGGGACGAAGCGGCGGCGGGCACCACGCCCGAGGCCCGCTACCTCAAGTCGCTCGACCTCCACGACATGGAGGTGCAGGCCGCCGTCTACGGGGCGCTCGGCTTCAGAACCGAAGAATTCGGACGCCCCGGGGCGACGCCTGGATCCCGTCCGCTCCCCGGGTAGGTCCCGACGGCGTCGCGCGCCCCGGCCGACCTCGCGTCGCGATGCGCGCAAGAAAGCGCCGGGGTCGAGATTGGTCGCGGCGCATCGCCCGGAAGCGGGATAAAGTGGGGCCTCTTCGGAGTCGCCGTGCGCCTGTCCATCCGTCTCAGCACTGTTCTCGCCGGGGCCTTCATCCTCGGTTGTTTCACCGCCCCTCCCGACAGCGCGGACACCAAGCCGCCCGGCATCGGCGACGCGGACACCGACACCGACTCGGACACCGATACCGACACGGATACGGACCCCGACACGGACACCGACACGGATACCGACACCGATACCGACACCGACACCGACTCGGACACCGACACCGGCACCGCCTACCTCGTGTGGTACGGCGAGTTCGACTCGACGCGAACCAGCGTCGACGTCACCTACGGCATCGCCGGCGCCACGGTCAAGGGCGACCTGGCCTGCTTCATGTACGGCGAGCACTCGGGCTCCAGCACCGCGCCCTCGGGTTGCCCCGACTGTACCTGGGAGTTCGGCACCAAGCCGACCAACGACGGGCTCAGTGGCGACTACTGCGACAGCTTCCTCACCGACACCCTCTTCACCTACTACAGCTCCAGCGACATGTGGTTCGCCAGCTCCGACGTCAAGGGCTGGGGCTTCGCCGACCTGTACGTCTACGAGTACGGCGGCACCGAGTACGACCTCGAGAACGGGATCTTCATGTACTACAGCGGGTATGGGTGGATCTTGCGCCACTACGACTACCCGGCCAACGGCTACGATAGCGTCGACGAGTCGGCCAAGCCGATGACCGCGATGTCCTACCTGACGGACAGCAGCGGAAACCCGACCTACTACTACTTCTACTACTAGGCGCTCCGAGGTGACCATGCGACTGTTCCCCACCCCCGCGCTCGGGCTGCTCTTCGGCCTGGCGGGCTGCTTCACCACGCCTTCCGACACCGGGAAGGACTCTGGCGGCTTCGCCGACGCCGACACCGACACCGATACGGATACCGACACCGATACGGACACCGATACCGATACCGATACGGACACCGACACCGACACCGACACCGATACGGACACCGACACCGACACCGACACGGGCAAGACCGACGCGGACGGCGACGGCTTCACCGAGGACGAAGACTGCAACGACGCCAACCCCCGCATCAACCCCGATGCGGAGGAGCGTTGCGGCGACGGGGTCGACCAGGACTGCGACGGCGTGGTCGACGACGGCTGCCCGACGGGCGACACCGGCACCGCCTTCCTGTACTGGACGGGCGAGATCGACGAAGACGGCAGCTCGATCGCGGTCACCTATGGCATTGAGGCGCTCACCGCGCGCGGGACCGAGGTCTGCTACCTGTATGGGGAGTCCTACGGCAGCTCCGACGGGCCCTCGGGCTGCCCGGACTGCGCGTATTCCTACGAGACGTCGATCACCGGCGGCGGCACCACGGGGGCGTACTGCGGCAGCTTCGCGAGCTCGACCCTCTTCGACTACTACACCTACACCGACGTCTGGTGGGGCAAGAGCGCGCTCTCGGGTTGGGGGTTCGCCGAAACCTACGACTACGAGTACGGGGGCACCGTCTACGCCCTCGAGAACAGCGTGTTCATCTACTACGACACCTACGGGTGGATCCTCCGCCACTACGACTACGCCGGCGGCGGCATCGAATCCGTCGACGAGTCGGCGAGCCCGATGACCATCGAGTCGTCGCTCGGTTACTACTACTACTACTTCTACTACTAGCCGGTGGGCGGCCACCGGAGCATCAGGTTCGCCGCGCTGTTTTCGGCCCTCGGGTGCGACAGCGCGGACGACTCGGCTCCGGTGGTCGGCGTGTTGCCGTGCAGCGAGCGCGTGGGCGGCTCCTGCGGCGAAGCGGGCGACACCGGCACCGGGTGGCTGGTGTGGCACGGGAGCATCGCACACACCGAGAACGAGCTGCAGGCGTCGCGGGGGTTCGCCGCGAAGAACCTGGCGACCGGGGAGTACGTGTGCGACCTCGCGGTGCACTTCGCCGGCAGCACCCCGGCGGCCAGCCTGTGCCCGGACTGCGCGTGGGCGTACGACGTGCGGGTCGATGGGGGCGGGACCACCGGCGACTACTGCGACGCGTTTCTGACGCGCGGGACCCTGTTCGAGACGGCGAGCGTCGACGACTTCTACTTCGGGAGTTCGCTCGACGGCATCGGCTTCTCCCCCGTGTACCTCTACAGCGGCGCCAACGGCACCTACGCGCTCGAGAGCGTGGTGTGGGCGCACCTCGACGCCCCGGTCTACGACGGCTGGTACATCTACGGCTACAACTACCCGGCGGGCGGCGTGTACCACGTGCGCGGCACCGAAGCGGCCGCCACGGTCGAGCAGTACGCCCGGAGCAGCGCGGGCGTCGCGTACTACTACTACTTCGCGTACTGACGGCGGGGGCCGGGCAAGACGCGGCGACCCGGGGCGCGGGTCGGCGTCTCGCGGGTGGACAACGGCCTGACGAGGCGTTTGCGGGGCGTAGGTCACCCCCGGGTCCTTCTATGAGGTGGCCGGTTGTGTCAAGGCACCATCGGTCCCCCTACGGCATTTTCTTGGGTGGTCGCCATCGTCGACCGGTCTCGGTCCGAAGGCGCGACGTTGCCGGCCATTTCCCCTCCAAAAG
>SXOM01000594.1 GCA_005776735.1 Pseudomonadota bacterium | reverse complement strand
CGCATCCGAAGCGCTTCGCGGGGCAGCCGTGTGCCGTCCGCCCCGACGACCGCCACGAGCACGTCGGCGACCTCGCCGAGCGCGGTGCCGGCGTTCATCGCCACCGCGCCGCCGAGGGTTCCGGGCACGCCGGCGAGGCAGCCGAGCCCCCCGAGCCCGAGCTTCTCCAGCCGTTGCAGAAGCACCGCGTTGAGCAGGCCGGCGCCCACGTGCAGCCGCACCGAGCCGTCCGGCAGTGCGGCCACCCGGAGCGCGCGGAAGGTCCCGGCGAGCTTCACGGTGGTGCCCCGCAGCCCCGCGTCGGGCACGAGGAGGTTGGAGCCGTTGCCGAGCACGTGGTCCACCGGGCCGAGGTCGCGCAGGTCGGCCGGCGACTCGACGAGCACCAGCCGCTCGAGCGGGCCCCCCACCCGCCAGTAGCCGTGCCGGGCGAGCGGCTCCTCGGTCAGGACGCGCACGCTACTCCTCGTCCTCGTCCGCGTCTTCGTCGTCTTCGACCTCGGGTTCGGGTGGCGGCGGCGGCGCGGCCTTGGCCTTGCCCTTTACCGCCGAGCCCTTGGTCGCGGGCGCAGGTGCGGCGGGCGCCGGCCGCGCGCGTGTGGGGAGCACCACGGCCGCGAGCGCCGCGTCGTCGACCGTCACGCGGCTGGCCTTCTCGAGCTTGGCGAGCCGCGCCGCCTTGGCCTCGGCCATCTTGGTGGCCTTCCACTTGCGGAGCACGTCGGGGTGCGCCTGCTCGAAGGTCTTCGGCTGCGGGGCCTTCTTGGCGACCACGTACACGACGTTGGCCCCTTCGCGCGTCATGAACACGCCGCTGACCGCGCCGGGCTTGGTGGCGAAGACCACCTTGAGCACGGCCGCGTCGATCCCCTTCTGCTTGCGGGTGACAAAGCCCATGTCGCCGCCGGCGTCGTTGTGCTCGTCCTGCGAGGACTTCTTGGCGGTGGCCGCGAAGGTCGACTTCGGGTTCTTCGCCACCGCGGCCTGCAACTTCTCGGCCTGGGCCTTGGCCGCTTCGGCGGTGACCTTCGGGCCGATGCGGACGAGGATCCGGCTCGCCCGCGCGGTCTCGGCGGTGAGGTACGCTTTGGGGTTCTGGTCGTAGAACTTCTGCAAGACCGCGTCGGAGGGGTTCCGGATCTCTTCGTAGACCTCTTCCTCCAGGTAGGCCTTCACCAGCGCGGTGCGCACCGACGGCGTGTTCAACGTTTCCTGGCTCTTCTGGGCTTCGAGCGCCAAGAGCCGGTCGTCGATCAACGTGTCGAGCACCTGGCGGCGTTCGGCGGCGCTCAGCGCCACGCCGTCGGCGGGCTTGACCTTCTTCGCCGCAGCCGCCACTTCGCTGGCGTGGATCTCGAGGCCCTGCACACGAGCGACGACCGGGTCGGGCGCGGGGGGGGCGGCGAACGTGGAAAGGACGAAGGCGAGGGCGACGAGCATCGGAGTCTCCGCTGGGCGCCGTGTAGCCCGCCCGACAGGCGCTCGCCGGTGCGCGGCGCTATGGTCGCGCGATGCGCGTTCTCCTCGTCCAGGCCTTCACCGCGCTCGACATGGAGCTGGTGTACCCGCTGGGCCTGGCCTACCTCGCGGCGCACCTGCGCGATCGGCACGACGTCGTGCTCTTCGACGTGAACCTGCACCGGGACGACCCGTACGGGGCCTTGGAAGCCCAGGTTCGTGCGTTCGGCCCCGACGTCGTGGGCTTCTCGCTGCGGAACATGAAGGTGGGGATGCCCCACCTCCACACCGACGACTTCGAGCCGCAGCAGAAGGCCATCCAGCTCGTCAAGCGCGTTGCTCCCACTGCGAAGATCGTCGCCGGCGGTACCGCGTTCTCGCTCTACAGCGAGGTGATGATGCGGCGGCTGCCCGAGGTCGACCTCGGGGTGTGGGGCGAGGCCGAGCTCCGGTTCCGCGACCTGCTCGAAGACCTCGACCACCCCGAGCGCATCGCGGGGGTCTACTTCCGGCGCGGCGACGAGCTGGTCTACACCGGGCAGCCGCCCGGGGTGGACTGGAAGGACAACCGCCCCCCGGCGCGCGACCTGCTGTCCCACGAGCCCTACCTCCGCTCGTCGTTCGTCTCGGTCGGCGTCCAGGCCAAGCGCGGCTGCTCCTTGCACTGCGTCCACTGTTCCGACACGTTCTTGCTCGGTCACCGCGTCCGCACCCGCGATCCGCTCGACGTGGTCGACGAGATGGAGCACCTCGTCCGCGTGCACGGGGCCCGCCAGCTCTTCATGTGCGACCAGATCTTCAACATCCCGGTCGCGCACGCGTTGGCCATCTGCCACGAGATCACGCGCCGCAAGCTCGACGTGAAGTGGTCGGCGTGGTTCAACGAACACCGCAACACCCTCCCCGACGAGCTGATCGTCGCGTTGAAGCAGGCGGGGTGCGGCCTGTTGTCGTTCTCGCCCGACCACGTCGACGACCGCATGCTCCGCAACCTCGACAAGAACTTCCGCTACGAGGACATGCTCTACACCGTCCAGGTCGCCAAGAAGCACGGCATGGACGTGGAGTACAGCTTCTTCTTGAACAGTCCCGGCGAGGACTGGCGCTCGCTCCTGGCCATCGTGAAGTTCCTGGCGCACGCACGCTGGGAGCTCGGCGGGCACCTCCGCCTCTTCACGCTCCTGATGATGCAGCCGATCCGGGTGTACCCCCACACCCGCCTGCACGAGCTGGCCAAGGAAACGGGCCTCATCGACAAGGACCACGAGCTCGTCGAGGGCCAGTTCTGGAACCCCGGCGAGCTCCGCTACGCGGTGGCGGGCATCCAGGCGGGCGCGCACACGCTGTACGACCTGCGGCAGCGGTGGCGCCGTGCCCGTGGCGAGACCTTCGATTCGGTGGTGAGGGACGGATAGGGCAGCGAGGCCGGGCTCGCGTTTTCGCCGCCGCTCCCTCCCGGTCGCCCGGTGGTGTCGCCCCGGTGACGCGACGCGCGCCGGATCCGATCTACTCAGCGGACGGTCGCGGCGCGTCGCCCCCACGGGGCTCGGGGGCGCGGTCTTGGAGGCGGCGGACGCGCTCCCCGCAAACTTCGCCCGACATCGCCCGTTGGGCCTCGAGGAAGCTGTAGATCTCGCGGGGGTCGACCGGCTCGGCGCCCTGACCCTGCACCCACATCGCCGCGCACTCGTCGCAGACGGGCTCGCCGCTTCGGGCCGCGTCGCCGCAACGGCACCCGCCGGCCCGGAGCGCGCACGTCTTGCACGGCGTCGCGACGCAACAATCGTACCGTCCGGCGGCCTCCAGCTCGGTCACCATCGTGCGCACCTCGTCGGCGAGGGCCTTGCGGCGCACCTCGAGCGCGTCGGGTGCCACCCCGACGGGCTCCACGGGCGCGGGCGTGGCGCAGGCGAGGGCGAGGAGCATGACCACGAGCACGATGCACGGGCGATATCGGAGGGCGGCGGTTAGCGCACGCCGATGGTGCGCTGGCTCCCCGCGATCGTGCTCTTGTCCTGCTCCGAGTACGACCTCGCCGCGCAGGGCGAGGTCACGCCCAACCCGCCCGGCCCGCGGCAGGACCACGACCCCGACGCCGACAGCGCCGAGGGGGTCGACACCAGCGACTCCGACAGCGGCGGCGGCGAGTTCCCGGGCGAGGACGTCCCCGAAGGCAAGGTCGACGTCGTGCTCGTCATCGACGTGGCCTACTGGTACGACTGCTACCACGCCGACCTCGCGCTCAACACCACCGCCCTGGTCGACGCGCTCTTGGACTCCGGGGCCGACGTCGCCATCGCGATCGTCGGGTTCGACGACTACTACGTCGATGGCGAGTGGTACACCGCCTGGGACGGCCACCCCTACACCTTCGGCACCCAGGTCACGACCGACCGCGGTCGGCTCCACGCGGTCGCGTCGGGGCTCGAGCTCGCGTGGGGCGGCGACGGTCCGGGCGACGGGTACGAAGCGCTGCGCCAGGCTGCGGCCGGCACCGGGTACGACCAGGACTGCGACGGCAAGAACGACACCACCACCGACATCGCCCCCTTCCGCAAGAGCGGCGGCGACGCGTTCGGCGGCAAGGTCGCCGGCCTGTACGACAGCGCGGTGGTCGGCACCGGCGACGAAGGTGGCATCGGCCTGCGCAAGAACTCCAAGCGGGTGTTCGTGATCGCCACCGAAAACGGGATCCGCGAGGCCAAGTACGGCGACGAGATGCCCAAGGGCGCGTGCCCCGACGGCGCCACCAAGGGCGACGCGGTCACGGCGCTGCAGGCGGTCGACGCCCAACTGCTCGGGATCAACGCCTACGAGTTCTGGGACATCGACACCAAGCCGCAAGAGCAGCTCGAGGCGATGGCCACGACCCTCGGCAGCAAGATCGACAAGGACGGCGACGGCAAGCAGAACGACCTCGCCGTGTACGGCCAGGACTGGAACTGGCCCGCCACCTCGGTGATCGTCGACGCGATCTGGCAGCTCGCCGAGAAGTGACGGTGTACGCCGCGGGGTGGCTCGTCCTGTTGTCCGGCTGCCCGAAGGCGCCCGAGCCCGACCTGTCGGCGGTGCCGGTGCAGGTCGATGCCGAGGCCGAGGCTGCGCAGGCGGTGGCCTACGAGGCCATCGCGCTCGACTATGCGCGCGGCGACGCACCGGGGGCCCTGGCGGGGATCGCGGCGTTCCGGCAGCGTTGGCCGTCTTCGCCCGCCGAGGGGCTCCTCGTGGGCTGGGCCGATGCGCTCGGCCGCGTCGGGCAGCCCGCCCCCGCGCTCGACGGGGTCCGGTGGCGCCACCAGGTCGGTGGCTACTCGCCGGTGACCCTGGTCGTCTTCTTCGAGCCGTGGTGCCCGCACTGCCAGGTCGAAGTGCCGACGCTCGAGCTCTTGCGGCGGGACTACGCGGAGCGCGGGCTCGGGATGGTCGGGCTCACGCAATTGAGCCGGGAGAGCACCCAGGCCGACCTGACGACCTTCGTGGAGCGAGGGTTCCTCGGGTTCCCCGTGGGGGTCGAAGACGGAACGTTGACCGAGGCCTACGGCGTGGACGGGGTGCCGAGCCTCGCCATCGTGCGCGACGGGCGCATCGCGTGGGCGGGGCATCCGGCCTTTCTGAGCACCCAATTGGTGGAGGCCGCGCTGAGCCCCGAGGGCCTCCCCGTCCCCCGCGAGGCGATCCGGTAGCCTTCCGGCGACGGCGGTTGCCGCCGGCCCGACCGGGGGGTATCGTCGGCGCCCTGTCGGGGTCCCCTCATGCGTGCAAAGCTCCTCCTCCTCGCGCTCGTGCTCGGCTGCGAGCCCGCCACGTCCGACAGCGGCAAGGACAGCGACGAACCGGTGGATGTCGACGGGGACGGCCGGGTGGCCGACGACGACTGCGACGAGGCCGACGGCACCGTGTACGTGGGCGCGCCCGAGCTGTGCGACGGGGTCGACAACGACTGCGACGGGGCGGTCGACGACGACGCCACCGACGCGGGCACGTGGTACGCCGATGCCGACGCCGACGGGTATGGCGACCCCGGCCAGGTCGAGCTGGCGTGTGCCGCTCCCGCGGGCAGCGTCGCGGTGGCGGGCGACTGCGACGACGGCGACGCGGCGTGGAACCCGGGCGCGGTCGAGGACGACTGCACCGACGCCAACGACTACGACTGCGACGGGATCGTGGCCTACGCCGACGCCGACGGGGACGGCACGGCGGCCTGCGAAGACTGCGACGACGCCGACCCCGCGGTCTTCCCGGGCGCGACCGAGCTGTGCAACGGCACCGACGACGACTGCGACGGGGCCACCGACGAGGAGGCCGCCGACGGTCGCCTCTGGTACGAAGACGTCGACGCCGACGGGTACGGCACCGCGATCACCGCGTGGGCGTGCGATGCGCCCGAAGGATTCGCGGCCTACGACGGCGACTGCGACGACGCCGACAACAACTACAACCCCGGTGCGCCCGAGACGGACTGCACCGACCCCAACGACTACAACTGCGACGGGTCGGTGGGCTACGCCGACGCGGACGGCGACGGGTGGGCCGCGTGCACCGAGTGCGACGATGGCGATGCCACCCACTTCCCGGACGCCCCGGAGCGGTGCGACGGGGTCGACGACGACTGTGACGGCACGGTCGACGAGCCGGACGCCATCGACGCACCCACGTGGTACGCCGACGTCGACGCCGACGGGTACGGCGACGCCGCCACGCCCGAGGTGTCGTGCGAAGAGCCGTCGGGCTACACCGCCGACGATCAGGACTGCGACGACTCCGACGCCGACGAACACCCGGGCGCCGACGAACGCTGCGACGGGGACGACGACGACTGCGATGGCGAGACCGACGAGGACTCGGCGATCGACGCGACCACGTGGTACGCCGACGCCGACACCGACGGGTACGGCGACGCCGCGACCTCGACGGTGAGCTGCAGCGCGCCGGGCGGGTACATCACCGACGCGACCGACTGCGACGACACCGACCTCGCCGAGTATCCGGGCGCCACCGAGCTGTGCGACGGCGACGACGACGACTGCGACGGCGAGGTCGACGAAGACAGCGCCGCCGACGCGGGCACCTGGTACGCCGACGCCGACGCCGACGGGTACGGCGACGCAGCGTCCACCGCGGTCGCGTGCGCGGCCCCGACGGGCTTTGTGGGCGACGCGACGGACTGCGACGACACCGCCGCCGCGGTGAGCCCCGCCGGCACCGAGGTCTGCAACGGCGTCGACGACAACTGCGACGGTGACGTGGACGAGGCCACCGCCACCGACGCGCTGTCCTGGTACGCGGACAGCGACGGCGACAGCTTCGGCGACGCCTCGGTGGTGCAGGTCGCGTGCGAAGTTCCCGCCGGGTACTCGGCGCTCGACACCGACTGCGACGACGCCGACGCGACGGAGTACCCGGGCGCGACCGAGCGGTGCGACGGCGACGACGACGACTGCGACGCCGAGGTCGACGAGGACGGCGCGATCGACGTGGCGACCTGGTACGCCGACGCGGACGCCGACGGGTACGGCGACGCGGCGACCTCCGACGTGGACTGCGACCAGCCGGCGGGTTTTGTCGCCGACGCGACCGACTGCGACGACGACGCCACCGCGGTCAACCCCGGCGCCGCCGAGGTGTGCGACGCGGCCGACACCGACGAGGACTGCTCGGGCACGGCGGACGACGACGACCCCACCGCCACCGGCCAGACCGCCTGGTACGCCGACGCCGACGCCGACGGGTACGGCGACGCGGCCGTGAGCACCCCCGCGTGCAACCAGCCGGCGGCCACCGTGGCCGACACCACCGACTGTGACGACACCGACGCCGCCATCCACCCCGGGGCCACCGAGGTGTGCGACGCGGCCGACACCGACGAAGACTGCGACGAGCTGGCCGACGACCTCGACCCGAGCGCCACGGGCCAGGGAACGTTCTACACCGACGCCGACGCCGACGGCTACGGCAACCTGGACGCGCCGGTGTCGGCCTGCGACGTGGCCAGCGGGCGTGTGGTGTCCTCCACCGACTGCGACGACGACGACGGGGCGATCAACCCCGCCGCGACCGAGGTGTGCGACGCCGCCGACGTCGACGAGGACTGCGACGGCGACAGCGACGACGACGACGCGTCGGTCACCGGCGAGACGGCGTGGTACCTCGACGCCGACGGCGACGCCTACGGCGACGCGGCGGTGTCGGTCGACGCCTGCTCCGTGCCCGCCGGGTACGTCGGCGACGACACCGACTGCGACGACGACGACGCGGACACCAACCCGGGCGCGGTCGAGGTGTGCGACAGCGACGACGTCGACGACGACTGCGACGGCGTCAGCGACGACGACGACCCTTCGGCCACCGGCCAGACGTCGTGGTGGGCCGACACCGACGGCGACACCTACGGCGGCTCGACCACCGGAGTGTCCGCGTGCGAGCAGCCGTCCGGGTACGAGGTCAGCTCGACCGACTGCGATGACACCGACGCGAGCGAGAACCCCGCCGCGACCGAGGTGTGCGACGGCGACGACGACGACTGCGACGAGGACGTCGACGAAGCGGGCGCCACCGGCGAGAGCACCTGGTACGCCGACGGCGACGGCGACGGATACGGAACGGCCTCGACCAGCACCTCGGCGTGCGATGCCCCGAGCGGCTACGTCGCCAACACCGGCGACTGCGACGACAACGAAGCGTTGGCGTGGACGGGCGCGGCCGAGGTGTGCGACAGCGTCGACAACGACTGCAACGGCAGCGTGGACGACGGGGCCTCCTCCACCTGGTACGCCGACCTCGACGAGGATGGCTACGGCGACGAGGCGAGCACCACCGAGGCCTGCTCCGCGCCCAGCGGCTACGTCGCCGACGCCACCGACTGCGACGACACCGACGACACCGTGAGCCCCGGCGCGGCCGAGGTGTGCGAAGACGGCCTGGACCAGAACTGCGCGATCGACTGCCGCGACGAGGAGGTCGTCGACGGCGCCGGCCTGACCTACTTCACCGGCGTCAACGGCTCGAGCGCCACCTCGTCGTTCGGGAGCAAGCTCGTCGGTGGGGTCGATGTCAACGGCGACACGCTGGAAGACTTCGTCGTCGGCGATCGCCTGTACGACAGCTCTACCTCGGCGTCGAACATGGGGCGCGTGACCGTCTTCCTCGGCACCGGGGCCGGCTTCACCGACACCGTGGCCAACCCGACCGCCACCATCACCGGCACCGACTCCGCGGGCCGCTTCGGCCAGGGCCTCGCCGCCGGCGACCTCGACGGCGACGGTGTCGACGACATCATCGCGGGCACCCCCGCGGTCAACGGCTTCGGCGCGGGCACGGCCGCGCTCACCGACAACGGGAAGGCGTCGGTCTTCCTGGGCCCGTTCGAACGCACCGCGGGGGCGACCACCGCCACCAGCGCCTCGGGTGCGGACTGCATCATCGAGGCCACCGGGGCGCGCAGCTACCTCGGCACCAGCGTCGCCTTCGGTGGCGACCTGACCGACGACGGCACGGCCGACTGGGTCTTCGGGGCCCACCAGTCCTACACCGGGTACCTGCAGGGGTACGTCGGCATCGTGAACACCGGGTCGTGCAGCTCCACGCTCAGCTCGTCCGCGAGCATCCACACGATCACCGGTTCGGCGGGCGA
Organism: Pseudomonadota bacterium; assembly: GCA_005776735.1. GTDB lineage: Bacteria > Myxococcota_A > UBA796 > UBA796 > SXON01 > SXON01. The sequence goes on along the minus strand of SXOM01000594.1, from coordinate 5,237 downwards.
CGTCTTCGGGCACTCGGTGCTGGGCGACGTCGACCTCGACGGCGACGGTGTGGACGACCTGCTCGTGTCCGCGGCCGCCGCGGACTCGGTGTACGTGTTCCTCGGGCCGGTCGCCGCCACCGCGCGCACCGACGCCGACGCCAGCGTCACCGGGATGGACTTCTACTACAGCACCAGCGGCCCCGAAGACAACTACGGCGACCGGCTCGCGATCGCCGGCGACACCGATCTGGACGGCTACGTCGAGCTGCTCGTCGGCTCCAGCTCCTACGACGTGGGCACCAACACCTCGGCGGGAGCGGCGTTCCTCATCTCCGGGGAGGCGGCGCTGTTGGCCGGCACCGAGACCGGGCCCAACCTCGCGTCGGTGTCGGTGCTCGGCGGGTCGACCACCTTCAACGTCGGCGCGGGCGTGTCGCCCGCGGGGGACGTCGATGCCGACGGTGCCCCCGACTTCATCGTCGGCTTCGGCGCGGACACGCCGGCGAGCACCGCCTTCGGCGCCTCGGCGCTCTTCTACGGCGGGGCGTCGGGCTCGTACTCGCCGTCGTTGTCGGCTACCCCGAGCGGCTACGCGATGTACAGCCTCGAAGCGACCACCACGTCGGTCGGTGGCGCGGGTGGGGCGGCGGCGGCGCTCGGCGACGTGGACACCGACGGGTTCGACGACTTCATGGTCGCGAACATGAACTACGGCAGCACGCGCGTCGGGCGGACGTACCTGGTGTTCGGGAGCGGCGAATAGCGGCGCCTGGGGGTATAGTGCCGCCGAAGGTGGTCCCGCCATGATCCTCTCCTTGCTCCTCGCTTGCCCCAACACGTCCACCGACAAGTCCGACACGGCGGGTGGCGACGACGCGTGGCCGGAGTGGGAAGAAGAAGCGACCGCCGATGACGACGGCACCGCGGGCGAAGACTCCGCGCTCCCCGAGGAGATCGAGTGGGTCGAGGAGTGCGAGCCCGACGGGTGCATCGAGCTGGCCGAGGCGGTCGATCGTGGGTTCGCCAGCGTGCGCTACGGCATGGCCGGCCTGCGGGTGTCCAACACCGGCGCCGACTACGACGTGTGCTTCGACCGGTGGTACACCTTCCTGAGCACCACTTCGCAGGACGCCGTGGCCGGCACCACGTCCGCGGGCCTGGTGCTCGAGCCGGGGGACACCCTCGACATCCCGTACGCGACCTGGGGCAGCGACGTGGAGTCGTGGTGGTGCGTCGAGCACAACCAGTACACCTCGTCGGGGAGCGACTACACCTTCAACGGTTCGCGTGCGCCCACCCGCGTCGCCACCTACACCAACGACAGTTGCGACGACGACCGCGACGGCCACGAGGACCACAGCGACACCAGCAGCATCGACGGCCTGCCCGAGACGCAGCACAGCGTGTGGGACTACATCGACGACGAGCCGGTCTTCATCGTTGGCCGGCGCATGAATTGGTTCGAGGTCGGCGTCGGCCAGACCGTGCGCGTGGCGCTCGAGGTCACCAACCTCGGGCGCCGTCGCGGCGAGGCCACGGTGTCCGAGCAGGTGCCGGCGGGGTGGGAGGTGTCGACCGTCTCCCCGGCGGCCGACTCGCACGTCACCGACAGCGCGGGCAACACCGTCCTGACCTGGAGTGTCGCGCTCGGCGCCGCGGTGGAGCCCTCCGACCCGTACTCCCCCACCAACTACGACGAGGTCGAGCTCGAGTACGCGCTCACCTACACCGGCGACTGCGCCGGTCGGGAGATCGGGTACGCGCCGAACGTGCGTTGGGCGGGCACGTCCGGCTCGTTCATCTCCGAGGGCTCGTCGTTGGTGGTCGAGTGCTGCGGCGGCGAAGAGGGTGGGCTCGGCGGCGGGGGCGGGCTCGGCGGCCTGCCGTAGCGGCTACTTCGTGAGCGTGCGCTCGATCTCGATCTGGCCGGCCGAGTCGTAGAACGCGCCCGTCAGGCGGTCGGCGCTGACCTCGACCCAGTAGAACCCGAGCGACGACTCCTGGAACCACGTCTCGTTGGTGTCGTCGACCGACGTGGTCTTGGCGCCGGCCCCGCTGACCACCAGCTCCGTGCCGGCGCACGTCTCGACGAGCCACTGCCGGCTGTGGTCGTGGCCGCACAGGTACAGGTCGATGGTGCCGCACACCGCGTCGTCCATGAACTGCTTGACGTAGGTGCCGTTGCCGATCGGCGAGGCGGGAGCGCCGTCGTAGCTGCCGGCGTTCCCGTGCGGGCCGTTGCTGAGGTAGGGGTGGTGGCCGTAGGCGATGGTCCACGTCGCGGTGGTGCGCGCCGTGCGCTCCTGCAGCCACGCGAGCTGCTCCTCGTAGAAGCCCCACACCATGGCGTTGGTGTCCAGCGAGTAGAGCTCGACCACCCCGGCGTCGACTCGGAAGAACTGCGCAGGGAAGACCCACTTTTCGGACCGGTCGCTGTAGTCGACGTAGAGCGGCGCCTTCCAGAACTCGTACCCGGCGCCATTGCCGCCGTAGTCGTGATTGCCGAGGGTCGGGTAGAACGGGAAGTCGAGCGCCGCGTACGGCAGCTCGAACTTGTCCTCGAACTGCCAGTCCTCGACCTCGTCGACGCCGGTGTCGTAGAAGTTGTCGCCCAGGTAGATCGCGAAGTCGCACCCACGCTGGGCGCACACCGTCGCGATCGCGCGGGCGACCGAGTACTGCGCGCTGGCCCCGGTGCCGGCGTCGCCGAGGGCGACGAAGCGCACGACGTCTTGGGCTTCGCGGGTCACCACCGCGTCGAGGTCGGCCTCGGGGGGAGGGACCGCGCGCGGGGCCCCCCCGCCCGGCGCCCAGTGCGGCGCGTCGGCGGGCGCGGCCTCGTCGACCGGGATGCGAAGATCGCCCGCATCGTCGTCGGGCACGGCGCAGGCGGTGAGGTGCAACAGCGGCAGGAGCACAGGGCATTGTGACATGCAGGTGTCGAACATGCCATGATGGGGTGTGCCGCCGCTCGACCTTGCCGAGTTCCGCTTGTTGCGTGCGCTGAAGGCGAACAGTGGGGGCGCGCCGTTCACGCAGCTGTGGAACGCCCACGCGGGGGCGGCGTGGTCGGTGCTCCGCGCCCTGGTGGAGCGCGACGCCGAGGCCATCGGCTGGATGGCCAGCTTCCGGCTCGACCTCGCCGCCAACATCGGCCGCCTCCGCATCGACGAGGGGCTCGCGCCGCAGGTGGGGCGCGCGCTCTACGCCCACGTGCGTCCGTCGCTGACCGACGAGGGGCCCCTCCCCGAGACCCCGCTGACCCCCGATGAAGCCGGCGTGCGCCAGCTCCCGCCGTCCATTCGACTGGCCTACCTCGTCGACCTGTTCTTCGACTGGACGCCGCCCGACCCCCGCGTCCGGCTCGCCTACCGCCTCCTCGAGCCGGCCGCCGACACCGACGCACGCCGGGTGGTCCACGCGGCGCTGCTCCAGAACCCGCCCGGCGACGCGCTGATCCTGCCTCCGGGGGTGCCCTCGCGTCGGCGTCGCCTGCCGCGCCGGCGCTCGGCGGTGTGGGTGGGCGTCGTGCTCGGGGCGGCGCTGGCGTTGGCGTGGATGGTCCTGCCGCCCGACCCGGTGCGGGTACACGAGGTCGCCGCGCACGTGGGGGAGGGGATGGTCGTCGAGACCGGGGCGTGGGCGCTCTGTGCCCACCTGCGCGATGCGGGCGCGCTCCCCGCCGAGGGGTGGTGCCCCGACCCGGCGCGGCGCGGGTTGGTCCTCGTCGGCGGACGCGTGGTTTCCGGCGCGGCGGTCTTCGTCTACACCGGGCACCAGGCCGACTGGACGTTGCAGCGACGGGGCGGCGCGGTGCTCAACGGCGAGCGACAATCCGGCGGCCTGTACGTCGGGGGGCACGGCGAGCTGGCGTTCGCGAGCTGGGTCGCCTCCGACGGCGCGTGGACGTTGGTGGGGCGTGCGCCCCGGGCCCGGGTGGCGGCGCTCGCGCGCGACCTCGTCGCGGATCGCGAGGCTCTACCGTGAGGCTTTCGATCCGATCCGCGTCCGGGCGCGCGGAGCGCCCTCAACTGCGGTAGGATTCGCGCGCGAGGATCCCCCATGGCCGACGAACGTAAGCCCAGCTCCGCCTCCGTTGCGTCCAACGCCCGCCTGGGCGAGCTGCTCGTCCGCGAGAACCTGATCTCGCCGTTGCAGCTCCAGAAGGCGGTCGAGGGCCAGCGCGCGGGTGGTGGCCGGCTCGGCCACCAGCTCACCAAGCTCGGCTACATCGAAGAGAACGAGCTCACCGCGTTTCTGAGCAAGCAGTACAGCGTCCCGTCGATCAACCTGCGCGACTTCGAGATCGACGCCGAGGTGCTCAAGCTCATCCCGAAGGAGGTGGTGGTCCGCCACCAGGTGCTCCCCATCAACAAGTCGGGGAACACGCTCATCGTCGCGATGGCCGACCCGTCGAACATCTACGCGATGGACGACATCAAGTTCATCACCAACTTCAACATCGACGTGGTGGTGGCCTCCGAAGGCCAGATCAGCGAGGCGATCGAGAAGTACTACACCAGCAACGTCACGTTCGAAGACGTGATGGTCGACTTCGCGTCCAACGACGAGGACGTGGAGCTCGGCGGCGACGTCGACGAGGACATCAACGTCCTCGACCTCGAGAAGAGCGCCGGCGACGCGCCGGTCGTCAAGCTCGTGAACCTCGTCTTGCTCGACGCCATCCGCAAGGGTGCCTCCGACATCCACATCGAGCCCTACGAGAAGCAGCTCCGCATCCGCTACCGCATCGACGGCATGCTCTACGAGGTCATGAAGCCGCCGCTCCGGCTCAAGCACGCGATCACCTCGCGTCTGAAGATCATGTCCAACCTCGACATCGCCGAGAGCCGCCTCCCGCAGGACGGCCGCATCAAGCTCAAGATGGGCAAGGGCAAGGAGATGGACTTCCGCGTGAGCATCTGCCCGGTGCTCTGGGGCGAGAAGACCGTCATGCGGTTGCTGGACAAGTCCAACCTCCAGCTCGACATGACCAAGCTCGGCTTCGAAGAGGCGATCCTGCGCAGCTTCAAGGAGGCGATCGCCAAGCCCTACGGCATGATCCTCATCACGGGCCCCACCGGCTCCGGCAAGACGACCACGCTGTACTCCACCTTGTCCGAGCTCAACAAGAGCACCGAGAACATCAGCACCGCCGAAGACCCGATCGAGTACAACCTCTACGGCATCAACCAGGTGCAGATGCACGACGAGATCGGTCTCAACTTCGCGGCCGCGCTCCGGTGCTTCTTGCG
>SXOM01000085.1 GCA_005776735.1 Pseudomonadota bacterium | reverse complement strand
TCGGCCGGCGCCGGCGCGGCGGGCAGGTCCTGCGCAGCGGCGATCGACGCGCACCACACGACCGTCACGACGCCGAACCCCACATCGCCTCCCCGGCCAAGATAGCGGGATCGGGGAGGGTCGGCCCCCTGAACGCCGCGTTGTTGATCTGGAGCGCTTGGGTCCACGCCGCCGAGCCGGCGGCGGACCACGACGTGTCGGTTTTGCAGCCCCGGTGGGGGGTGGGCGCGGTCGCCGGGGTCGACGCGCCGACGGTCCTGCCCCGCGGGCGGGTGCGCCTCGCCACCACGCTGCAGTACGAAGATGCGCCGGTGCTCTACTACGCCGACGGCGATCTCTACGGCGCCGCGGTCGGCAGCCGCCTCCTCGGCCAGCTCGGCGCGGGTGTCGGCGTCCTGCGTTGGTTGGACGCGGGCGTCGACCTGCCGGTGGCGTACACCTACGCGTCCGACGACACTCCGTTCACCGCCGACGGCCCTGCGGTGGGCGATCTCGACACCACCGTGCGCGCGCGCGTCTACGACCGACCGGGCGGTGGCCTCCTGGTCCGCGCCGACGTCTCGTGGCCCACCGGCACGCGCAACGCGTGGATGAGCGACCCCACGGTGCGTCCGGCGTTGGCGCTCGTCGGCGGGCTGAGGGGCCCTCGGCTCCGCGCCGCGCTCGACCTCGGCGTGCTGGCGCGCCCCGAGCACGACTCCGGCGCGCACTGGAAGGTCTCCACCGAGCTGACCGGTGGGGCGTCCCTGAGTTGGGTGGTGGTCCCCGAGCGCCTGGACCTCGACTACGCCCTCCTGTCCCGCGTGCACGCCGCCGCGCCCGAAGAACGCTCCTCGCGCGCGCTCGAGCTCCTCGCCGGCGTCACCGCTCACCCCGGCCGCGGGGTCGACGTCGCGATGGGGGCGGGCCTCGGCTTGTTGGGCGGGGTGGGCGAGCCCACCGCGCGCGCGTGGATCGACGTCCGGTGGCTGCTCACCCCCCCGGCGCGGACCGAACCGGCGCCGCTCCCCACGCCGGTCGCGCTGCCCGAAGACGCGCCGGACCCCGAGCCCGAGCCCCCGCCGACCGAGACGGCGGTGGTGGTGTGGCGCGAAGGGGAGCTCGCGCGCGTCGAGGCCGACCGGATCAGCATCCGCGACCCCATCCAGTTCGAGTTCGGCACCGAGGTCATCCTCCCCGAATCGCGGCCCACCCTGCGGGCCGTGGCCGAGTTCCTGCGCACCGACTGGCGCATCCTGCACGTCGTCATCCAGGGGCACGCCAGCGACGAGGGGAGCTTCGCCTACAACTACGACCTCTCCAGCCGGCGTGCGCGGGCCGTGTGGGAGGCCCTGGTGGCGGCGGGGGTCCATCCCGACCGCATCAGCTACCAGGGCATGGGCGAGGTGGTGCCGGTGCGGGAAGGCACCGACGAGGCCACGCTCGCCGCCAACCGGCGTGTGGTCTTCCGCATCGTCCGGATGTTGGAGCCCGGTGACAGCGCACCCACGCTGCCCGACCACATCCGCCTGCCGTGGACGGGCGACGCCGCTCCCGTCCAGAACCCGATCGCCCCGCCCCCGCCCCCGCCCCCGCCCGAGGAGGACGAGCTGTGAGCACTCCTGGCCTCCTCCTGGTGTTTCTGGCGTGGCCCCACCCCGCGCGCGCCGACGCGTGCGGGAACACCACGCTCACGCAGGACCTCAACTGCAACAACATCGACGTCCGCGCCGAGCGGCGGGTCGACGTCACCCAGCCCCTCTGCGCCGCGAACGTCGACGACAGCGGCGTACCCTACCCCAACGCGGATTGGTACTTCGACTACACCTCGTACGGGTGCCTGGTCTTCGTGGGCGGGATGGACGTCGACGAAGACGGGCTGAGTGACGGGTCGTACACCGGCGTCGGCCCCGACGGCATGACCGACCTCTCGGTGACGCTGGAGTGCGACAACTGCCCGGAGCTGTCCAACCTTGATCAGGCCGACGCCGACTGCGACGACCTCGGCGACCCGTGTGACAACTGCCCCACCGTCGCGAACCCCGACCAGGGCGACCTCGACGGCGACCTGCTCGGCGACGTCTGCGACAACTGCCCGCCCGTGCCCAACCCGCTGCAGATCGACGTCGACTCCGACGGGTACGGCGACGAGTGCGACAACTGCCCCACCCTCTCCAACCCCCCGCAAGCCGACACCGACTTCGACAGCGTCGGCGACCTCTGCGACAACTGCCCGACCGCAGCCAACCTCGATCAGGCCGACACCGACGGCGACGGCTACGGCGACGCCTGCGACGTGTGCCCGTGGACCCCCGACATCGACCAGTACGACCACGACGGGGATGGGTTCGGCGATGCGTGCGACACCTGTCCCAAGGTGGCCGACCCCGCCCAGGAGGACACCGACGGCGACGGCCTCGGGGACCTGTGCGACAACTGCATCGGCGTCGACAACCTCGACCAGGTCAACTTCGACGGCGACGCCCACGGCGACGCCTGCGACGCCTGCCCGTTCGCGGCCGACCGCGAACCACGGGATCGCGACGGCGACGGCGAGCTCGAGTGCGCCGACGACCGATTGCTCGGCGGTGCGTCCCGGTGCGGAGTCGGCGGCCCCGCGGCGCTCGGCTCGGTCGTCCTGGCCGCCGGCCTCGCGTGGGCGCGCCGCCGTCAGAGGCAGACGGAGTGATCGACGTCGTAGTCCGCTTCGACCCGCTGCCCGGCGCTCGGGATTTCGTCGAAGATCACCGCGTTGGTCTCCGGGTCCCACCGCCACTTCTCCCACTTGTCTCCGTCGAGTGAGACCGCTAGCGACTCCGGCACCGGGGGCCACGACAGCTCCAGGCGGTCCGACGGCGGCTCGAGCAGGTCGACCGTGCTCACGAAGTAGTCGGTCCAGTCGGCCTCGCAGATGCTGAAGTGGTCGCCGCCGGTCATCGTCGCCGCTTCGACGTAGCCATAGCCCGCGTCCGCGGTCGAGCAGCCCTTGGGCGTCGGTCCGACGATCGCCGCGATCGAGATCGTCGGCGCGAGCGCGACGATGGCGGGGGTCTTGGTCTCCCAGCCCTGGCGCGACTGCTCGGGCTCGTCCGACACCTCGAGCGCCAGGACCTTGCTCTCGTCCCGCAGGAACCCGGCGTTGCACCCCCCGGTGCTCTCCTGGAGCGCCCGCTCGGTCAACGTCAGGCCCGCTTCGGTGTGCACCCCGCCCCCGCCCCGCACCGCCGCCGCAAAGAGCGCGTTGGCGTCGGCATCGTAGGGGGAGATGATGCCCTGGTTCCCGCACCCGTCGTCCTGGGTCACCACGATCGCCTGCCAGTCGGCCAGCGCCCCCTCGAGGTTGTAGACGAACGTCGCGAAGTTGCTGGCGAGCCGCGCCTGGTCGTCCACCATCGACCCCGACTGATCGACGTACACGAGCACATCCACGCGCTCCCACGGTCCGCCGCCCTGGACAAGGTGATCGTTGGCCTCGTCCGGCGCGGTCTCGACCGTCACGCTCGCCGGCGCGACCGTCACGCCCGCCGGGTCGTCCGAAGCGACGTAGAGGGTCGCCGCCTTCGACCCGGAGCTCTCGTCGGTGAAGCTCACCACCCCCCCGACACCCTCGCCGGGCGCCACCGTCACCGGGAGGGTCACCTCGGGCGCCCAGGCGAACCCCTCGCCGACGATCACCGCGGAGGTGATGGACAGCGGTGCAGTGCCGGCGTTCACCAGCTCCACGGGTTCGTCGGTCTCACAGCCGGGGGCCACGCTCCCGAGGTCGATCGGCCAGGGCACGATGCGAAGCGCCGGGTACAACCCCGCGCCCCGCAGGCTCACGCGCACCTCGGGGGTGGCGGGAGCGTCGCTGGTGACGACGAAGTCCGCCGCCGACATCTGGCTGACCGGGGAAAACGCGGCGTCGACCGTCACCGACTCGCCCGGCACCAGCGTGTCGGGCAGCTCGCCCAACATCCGGAACGCCGCCGGCCCTTCGAGCGACTGACCGTCGATGCGCAGCGTCTCGTCCCCCACGTTGGTCGCCGTGAGCGTGCGTACGATCTCCTCCCCCTCCGCCGCCGCGCCGAACTCCACGATCATCGGCTCGATCTCCAGGATCGGCACGAAGCCGTCGGCGCCGGGATCCCGGTTCAGTCCGGTCTCCGAACAGGCAACTACGGCAAGGACCATCGGGACCACGGGCACACTCCCGCCCGTAGGGTACACTCATCCGATGTGGGTTGTCCTGGCCGCGCTCGCCGGTTGTACGTTCCTCACGCAGGACGACCTCGACCTGCGCCTCGACCCCGACTCCGACGGGGTGCGCTTCCCGTTCGACTGCGACGACAGCGACCCCGACCTGGGCCCGACCGTCGAGTTGTGGCCCGACGACGACGGCGACGGGCGGGGCGACGCCGCGCGCGGCGAAGAGCGCTGCCCGAAGGACGGCTGGGTCACCAACGACCTGGACTGCGACGACACCGACCCCGCGCGCTCGTCCGACCTGGACGACCCGTGCCACGGCATCGACGACGACTGCGATGGGTTGGTCGACGACGAAGCGACCGGTTGGTACGCGACGTTCCCCGATGCCGACGGCGACGGGTTCGGCGTCACCAACGGCGTGAAGTACGTGTGCACGCCGCTGCCGGGCTACACCGATTCACCGGACGACTGCGACGACACCGACGCCACCGTCTTTCCCGGCGCGACCGAGGTCTGCGACGCGGCAGACAACGACTGCGACGGTCTCTTGGACGAGGGGCTCCTGTTCCTGGCTTCGGTCGACGGCGACGGCGACGGGTACGGCGACCCGGCCGACGCACGCGAGCGCTGCGAGCTCCCGGCCGGCTGGGTGGCCGACACCACCGACTGCGACGACGGCGACGCGAACGTGTACCCGGGCGCCCCCGAAGACTGCACCAACGGCGTGGACGAAGGCTGTCGCGGGTACGACGAGAACGACACCGCCTACACCGACGCCGACGGCGACACCTTCGGCGCCGACGGGTCCGGCCACCCCGGCTGTCCCGCCGACGCCAACGACGTGTTCGTCGATGGGGACTGCGACGACACCGACCGCTTTCGCAACCCCGCGCGCACCGAAGACTGCACCGACGACGTCGACGAAGACTGCGACGGCATCACCGAGCTGCAGCAATTCTACGCCGACGCCGACCGCGACGGCGCCGGCGACGCCACCGCCCCCACCATGTCGTGCGGCGGCAGCGCGACGCTCGCCGACAACGCCGCCGACTGCGACGACACCGATCCGGACGAGCCCCTCTGGGTGTCGCCCGACGGCAGCGAGACCGGCGATGGCACCGAAGCGTCCCCGTTCTCCACCCTGGCCGACGCGCTCGACGAAGACCCCGCCTGCGTCGCGATGCGCCCCGGCGAGTACTCGGTCACCGCGCACATCCGCGCCGACGTCTCGATCGCCGGCACCTCCACGGCGGACGAGGTGGTCCTGGTGGCGGTGGGCTTCGACTGCGCGACGACGTGGGGCGGCTGCTCCCCGCTCTTCGAGGTCGACAGCGCCCTGCTCACCCTCACCGACGTCACGCTGACCGGGGGCAACGGCTCCCCGTCGTCGACCGCCACCAGCGACGGGATCCACCGCTTCGTGTGCGGCGGGCTCATCGAGGCGACCGACTCGGTGGTCTTCATCCAGGACTCCGTGCTCGAAGCCGGCACCCTCCCCGCGGCCACGACCTTCGAGTCCGGCGGAACCAACTACGTCCTCGACAGCGGCGGGGGCGCCATCTGCATGGACGGCGGCTCGTTGTGGCTGACCGACGTGCTCATCCACGGCGGTTCCGCCACCTACGGCGGCGCGCTGTACCTGCAGGACGCCGAGCTCGACATCAAGCGCGCGGCCTTCGCCGAGAACGACGCCGACTACGGCGGCGCCGTGTGGGCCGACACCTCCCAACTGCAAGCCGGTCAGCTCCGCGGTTGGTGCAACACCGCGACCTACGACGGCGGCAGCTTCTGGCTCGGCGGCGCCACCGACGCCAGCCTCCGGTACGTCGACCTCGTGGACGACGTGGCCGCCACCGGCGGCAGCGCGGTGTGGGCCGAGGACGACGTCTTCGTCCTGCTCGACAGCGCGGTCGTCCAGAGCGACGCCCCGAGCGGCACCGCCGCGGTCGACGGCACCGGCCTGGTCCGCGTGAGCTGGTCGGTCGGCGCCGAGGCCGGTGGCGACGCGTTCGGCTCGGTGTCCGAGCGCGGCGACGTGGTCACGACCACCGCCGACGTACACACGATCACCTGCGACGGCGACCCGAGCAACGACACGTTCGTCCTGGCCACCGGGTCACCGGCGATCGACGCCGGTGACGAAGGGGAGATCGACGTCGACGGAACCCGCGCCGACGCCGGCGCCAACGGCGGCCCCGGCGGCGCCTGGTAGATCGGGTCGGGCGATGGCCCGCGACCGTCCCGAAGGCGGCCGAAGCCTGTGGCCATCGCGCGCCGCGCGCCGGCCCCTGCCGCTCGGTCGCGGCCGGTCGCGGCGCGGCGCCCGATCAGGAGCCGATGAGCTTGGCCAGCGTGTCGTCGTCCAGGCGGCCCGGGTGGCCACGCCAGATCACCTTGCCGTCCTTCACGAGCGCGGCGGCGGGGATGCCCGACACGTTGAACGCCTTGGAGAGGTTGCCGTCCTTCTCCTTGGCCATCGGGTACTTGATGTTGTTCTCCTTGATGAACTCCACGACCTTCTCCTCGGTCGCGGACTTCGTGATCTTGGTGAACCCGATGACCTGGACGCCCTTCTTCTTGAGGTCGGCTTCCTTGACCGCGAGCTCCGGCATCTCCCGCTTGCAGTGCGGGCACCAGACCTCCCAGAAGACCATGAGCGTGACCGGGGCGGCGCTGTAGTCGCCCTTGCCCTGGAACCACTTCTCCACCTCGATCGGGGCGGCGGGGGAGCCGATCAGGCCCACCTCCTTGTACTGCCGATCGGCGGCCTTGCCGGCCTTGGTGTCGGGGAAGTCCTTGATGAGCTGCTCGAGCTTGGGCTTGGCCGCCTGGAAGTCGTTGGCCTTGATGAACTCGGCCGCCTCCTTCATGATGGCGTTGGCGGCCTCTTCCTTGGCGGGGTCGGCAACGGTGGCGCCGCCGGCCGCGGCCGGGCGCTTCTCGAGGGTGGCCACCTTCTCTTCGAGGGTGGTGACCTTGGCCTTGAGCTCGTCGACTTCTGACTTCTGGGCGCAGGCGAGCAGGGTGAACGCGAGGGCGAGCATGGGTTCTCCGGAAACGAGGGCGGGCTCCTAATCCGAAATGCTCGGCGAGCCAGCCGGCCGGATACCCGGTTGGGCGCGCTCTCGCCGTCGCGAACTGTCAAGAGGACTCCGCCGGCGGGTTAAACGCCGCGCGCACACGCAAAGGACCCGCACCGATGGCGCATCAGTACATCTACGTCATGAAGAACCTTCGCAAGGCCTGGCCGGGCGGGCGCGAGGTCCTCAAGGGCATCTGGCTCAGC
>SXOM01000593.1 GCA_005776735.1 Pseudomonadota bacterium | reverse complement strand
CTCGACATCGGGAGCCGGCTCGCCCTGCTCGCGGGCACCACCGCGCCGGGCGAGGGCTTCCTCCGTCGGCGTGGGCCGCGACCTCGGCCGCGATGCGCGCCATGGCCCGGGCCCGCCCCCGCTCGTGGACGAGGCGCCGGACGGCGAGGCCGAGCATCACGGCCGCGGCCAGGGCCGCGAACGCTTCAAACCCGACGTGGCTCCACGTCACTCCCTCGGAGATGTCCTCGACCAGATCGGCGCCGACGAGCACCAGGACCGAAGAGGCGACGACGGCCGCGGCGGTGGTCTCGCGGGGGTCGGGACGGTCGTCCGTCGTCTGTCGGGTGGCCGCCGGGGCCCCGGGCGGCGACGTTTCTGGCAACGGGAGCTCAACCATGGACCTGCCTCTGCACCCTGCTATCGTGCACCTGCCCCTCGGTGGCGCCATGCTCGCGGTGCCGCTGGCGCTCGGCGTCCTCGTCCTGGTGGTGGGCTTCGGCGTCACCCGGCGGGCGTGGCTCCTGGCGGCCGGACTGCAACTCGTGGCGCTGCTCGGTGCCGGCGTCGCGCTTCGCAGCGGCGAGGACCTCGAGGAGCGCGTGGAGGACGCGGTGGGCGAGCGCGCGATCCACGAACACGAAGAGCAGGCGGAGGCGTTCGCGGCCACCCTGGCGGTGAGCACGCTGCTGTTCGTCGCCGCGGCGTTCGCGAACGGCCGGCTCGCACGGCTGGGCGACGTCGGCGCGCTCGGCGGGGCCGGGCTCGCCCTCGCGATGGCGTTGCCGACCGGGCACTCGGGCGGCGAGATGGTGTGGGGCGAACTGCCTGCGGCGTCGGAGGGCGTGACGCGCGACGGGCGCGGGGACGAGTGAAGGGGCCTTGACGTTGCGCGGAGGGCCGCATAGAAGGGTGCCCGCTTCGGGTGTGTAACTCAGCGGCAGAGTACTACCTTCACACGGTAGGAGCCGCAGGTTCAAATCCTGCCACACCCACCACTCTCGCAGAACCCCCGCCTTCGGCTGGTCCGGAGGCGGGGGTTTCGTGTTTGTGGCCGAGAGAGGCGGGCTTCCAGAGTTCAAGCAAACGCGAGGGTCAGGGGGTGCTTCGCACGGCCACCACTGCGGGCACGTCCAGTCGCAGCTGTTGCAGGTGCAGCAAGGCGACGCACTCGGGAGGTTGGTCCTCGGCGACGATGGCACGAGCAGCCTGGAAGTAGGCGTCGTGTAGCTCGCGCAGGCCTTCACGCTCGAAATCGACGACGCTCTCGTGCTCACGACGAGTGAGGGAATCGCCTGTCCGGACCCTTCGGTCGCAGCAGTGGGAGCGTCCAACTTCGCCCTTACGACCTCGACCTTCGACGATGAGCAGGCCCTCCAAACTGGAATGTCAGCGGGTTCCGGGGCCGCCTACCCCATCCTGATGACTGGCGAGGGGGTCGAGCTCGGCTGGAACCTCGATGGCGAGCTCGACTCGGCCATCGACAAATACCGGTGGCAGAACGGCAACTCGTCCTCGGACGCGACGTGCACCCTGGTGGACATCGCCCACGCCGGGTAGCGGGGCGGGCCATGGATCACGAAGCGTGGTGCCTCGCCATGTCCGCCACATCGCCCGCGTCGACCCCCACCACCGCCCGCTCCAGAAGGAGGGCGGCGACCTGGAGCGGCGTAGCAGCCACGCCCTGCTTCCCGAGTTCCCTGGAGAGCTCCTCAAGGCGCGTGAGCGTCTGCTGTGCCAGCGGCAGGAGCCGGCGCTCGGTCCACGCAGGGTCCGTTCCGCGCCCGCCGCCCACGGGGGCCCTGAACCGTGCCCGGACCTCGGCAACCAGCTGAAGCGCGCCGAAGTACCCGCCAGACGCCTCGACCGTGCCCCGCCGCTCGGCCCCAAGCCCTGCAGCAATCTTGTCCATGTTCAACTTCGGCTTCATGGGTCCTCCTCGTAGTTGCGGATGGCGAAGTACTCGTCGGCGATGACCAGCCCGATCTCGCCCTGGTTGGTCTCGCGGCCCATGGCCTTGCAGAACGCAGCGAGTGCCGCCAGGTTTTCGGCGTCCTCGATGGCCTCGGCTTGCGTGTAGACGTGGATCACCACGGGCTCGTCGAGAACGAGCGCGCCGCCTCGTTCATCGTCTCTCCAGACGCCTCGGGCCTTCGGGTACGCCGTCGCGCCGCCGAACACGCTACCCAGGAGCGCGAGCGCCCGCTCCACCCACATCGCCTGTTCAACGGGCGTAGAGCCATCCCGCTCCACGCTCGGGACGAACAGGACGACGAGCACTCGCTTTCCAGCAGGCAGCAGCGGCATGACGATCTATATAGATCGAACCCGAGGCGGCGTCAAGACCTCCCGCCTGCGCACCGCTGCTACCCGGAGCGGAGAAGCCCCCGACCCACCCGCGCCCCGAGGTTCGTTGGCACGATCTCCACGTTGAACCTGTCGAACTGGCCCCGCTCTTCGGCGTTCGGAGCGAGGCAGAAAGTTCGAACCTGTTCTAACAACCCCCACCACTCTTGCAGAACCCCGCCTCCGGCTGGTCCGGAGGCGGGGGTTTCGCATTTGCGGCGGTGAATTCGGGGGCGCGGGGAGTTCAAGCGCCCACGGGCTCCTCTGCGGGTGGTGCAATTCCGAGCGGGGGTTGGCGCACGACGCTTGCCGGCTCAGCACTCCGTGTCTCAGGCGGCCTCACGGCGGCCCGCCGGTCCTTGCGCTTGACGGTCACGACGAGCCCTGATACGATTCAGGGGTATCAGGGGGTTTGTTTGCCGTCGCACGCCGCACGCCGCACGCCGCACGCCGCACTTTGGGTGGTCTTCGCGCTGAGCGGGTGTCCCGCGCAGAATCTGGGCAAGGGCGATAGCGGAGATGGCGGCGACGCGCCGCCGACCGTCTCCGCGGGTTTGCCAAGCACCGCCGTTGGCACGGTTGACGCGGGCGGGTGCGGTGCGGCCGTGCCCGCCGCCCGCAGCTTCCACGCGGCGGCTTGGTTCTTCCTGGACAGTCCGGTGGAGGCCGCAGCCGACCGTTGGGTCGAGCGCGGGATTCTGGTCACGGGAGGGCAATCGGAATCGACCGGCGACCTCCTTGCCGACAGTTGGTTGTTCGACCTCACCAATCTGGGCGTGGCGGAGTGCCCGTGGATCAGCCTCGGGTCTTCGGGGAGTGGCTCCGCGTCGAGTTCGTTGGGGTGGGACCCCACCCGCGGGCGGTTCGTGCGAGTCGGGGGCTTCGCGGACGATGGGGGCAGCCAGTACACGGACGACGGGGTGTACACCGCCACGGTGCAGGAGCTGGTCGACGGCCTCGGGTGGACCGTGGCCGGCGCGCTGCCCGACCGCACGGTGAGCACCTCGTCGATCGGGGATGGAGACGCCGAGGCGCTGCCGTGGCCGGTGCTGGACTGCGAGGAGCCCTATTCCAGGGCCGCTCCCTGCGACTGGGCAGACTCGCTGCCATGGTCCGACTTCATGGCGCTCATCACGGACGGTTGCGACAGCTTCAACCCGGCGCACTACGTGACCGAGTGGGGGCTCGTGTCGCCCGCCCAGTCCGAGGTCCAGTGCAAGAGCGGATTGGCGCCGCACAACAGTTGGTACCTGGACGCTTGCGCCGACGATCCCTACGTGCTCACGACGGACAACGACGCTTCGATGGCCTACGACTCGGCGTCGTCGCCGGGTCGCGCCGAGGCGAGCGGCGCGTTCGATCCCGTGACGGGGGTGGCCTGGGTGCACGGCGGGACGACGGGCTGCGAAGGATCGTGCGCGGCCTGGGCCGACGTGGGGCAGCTCGACCTCTCGGGTCGGGACGGCCTGCACCTCGCGAACGGGGACGAACTGCTCCAGCTCGACGGCGCCGTCGTCACGAACGAGGGCGTGGTCCACCCCGGCGCGCTCGCCGAGACGGTGATGCCGCCGGACACCAGCTACGGGCGGCGCGCGGCGGGCAGTGCGTGGGTGGGGGTGGACTGGGATTTCGCTGCCGGCGAGTTCACGGGGGCCGGGTGGATCGCCGCGGTGGGGGGTACGCGCCACCACGAGCTCGGGTTGGGCCGGCAGCACGAGCTGCGCTGCGAGGATGAAACAGGCGACTCGATGAACGCCTGCGGGTACTGTGTGGACACGACGGGCGCCTGGATCGAAGGGGAACCGGCGTACACGGACGCGGTCGATGGGTTGGTGTCCGGCTCGATGGTGCTCTCCGTCCTGGATCCCGGCGCGGCGTGGAGCGGCCAGGGAGACGTGGGCGCGCGGGTCTACGCCGCCGCGTCGTGGTTCGGCGGCGACGAGATGCTCCTGTGGGGCGGCAGCGGCGCTTCTGGCGCGCGCAGCGACCTTCTCGCCTGGGACACGCAGGGGGGCGGCGCGTCAGGCGCCGGCGCCTGGTACGCGGCGAGCGAGCCGTGGGGGCCGCGCGAGGGTGGCACGGCGGTGTACGACCCGATCACCCGCACCGCCTACCTCTTCGGGGGCGCCAACGACACGGCGGTGTACACGTTCGCGCGGCAGCCCGGCACCGCCGACGCGGCGCTGGTGAGCGGCGCGCACGCGACCC
Organism: Pseudomonadota bacterium; assembly: GCA_005776735.1. Classification (GTDB taxonomy): domain Bacteria; phylum Myxococcota_A; class UBA796; order UBA796; family SXON01; genus SXON01. The sequence continues at coordinate 213 of SXOM01000593.1, read as the reverse complement.
TGCAGCAGGGGGTCGAGGTCGGGGCCACCGTCGAGCCGGAGGTGCGCGCCTCGATCACGAGCGCCGACGGCGTCGCCTGGCTGCTCGGGAGCGAGTGGGAAGTCGAGGTGGACTGCCTGGCCGGGGTGGACTGTTTCGTGGACACCCTCTCGATGTACGTGGCCACCGAAACGTCGAGCGAACTCGACGACTTCAGCGTCACCGTCACGTACG
>SXOM01000592.1 GCA_005776735.1 Pseudomonadota bacterium | reverse complement strand
CTTCGAGCGGGATGGGCGGGTGCATCGAGCGGGTGCGGGTGGGCGGCGCGGCGGCCGGCAGCCTCGGCCGCCTTCGGGACGGTCGCGGGCCGCCGCCCTCCGGCTCAGCCCACCAGCTCGCCCCGCAGCCAGAACCACGCCAGGCCGAGCGTTCCCGCAGCGGCCACCAGGTCGCCGCGGCGGCCGCCGAGCTGCCCCGCCGTACAGCCGAGCGCCAACGCCGACAACGTCACCAGGGGCACGAAGTAGTGCGTCGGGGAGTGGTCGATGGTGCACAAGAGCAGCGAGTAGAGGGCGGCGGTGCCGAGCGCCACCCGCGTGCCCCGCGGCCACGCGAGCGCCGCGAGGAGCGGCGTCCCCGCCGCGTAGGTGAACCACGTGCGGTAGAACTCGGGCGCACGGCCGAGGAGCACGGCGGGATCGTGCTCGCCGTGCCAATGTTCGGGTCCGGACTCCCAGGCCACGGTGCCGAGCCACCCGTCGAGCTCGCCGGTGACGGCACCGCCGAGGCCGAACAGGGCGGCGACGGCGGCGACCAGCGCCCCCAACCGCAGGGCGGCGCGGCGGTCGCCCGCCAACAGGGCCCCGAGCGCGACCACGGCGGCGCCTGGGTAGCGGAGGAGCTGCGCCGCGAGGCCGAAGCCCTCGTACCGACCCGCGAGGCCCGCGACGATCGCAACGCCGTACAAGGCGTCCGGCATGCCCGCGCTGCCCGGCTCGAGCACCAGCTTGCCGACGACGACCGCGGCCGCGCCCGGTAACAACCACGCCGCGGTGGGTGCGTCCGGGGCGTGGCGCTGCAGGAAGCCCACGCCGCCGAGCACACCGACGGCGAGCACCAACGCGAGCAGCACGTTGACCGTGGGCTGGCCGCCGCCGGTGAGCGCGAGCGCCGGCGCGAGCACGCGGGTCCACAACGGGGGCTGCACGTCGGTGACCCAGCGGGCGTCGGCCCACCGGAGCTGCTCGACCATGTTGAGGAGCTGGTAGTAGTGGACCCAACGCAGCTCCCCGCTGCCGTGCAGGCTCCAGACGCCGTCCTGCGCCGCGACGACGTAGAGCTGCACGTCAGCGTCGGGCTGGAGGTGCAGCGCCTCGCCTTCGGCCAGGCCGTCGACCCACCGCGCGGCCACGCCGGCGTCCTGGTAGCGCGCGACGGGGCCCTCGGCGGCGTCCTCCACCGGGTCCGAGCGAACCACGACGGGCGCACCGAGGCCCGTGGTCCCCTGGCCCACCGGTCCGTGCACCAGGATGAGGAACGGGTCGGGGTGGGGACCGGTGAGCGTGAGCGGGGCGCCGGGCTCCCCCCGGACGACGCCCTCGTCGGCCTCGCCGACGACCGCGTGGGCGCCGAGCACGGCCGGCGCGGCGCTGCGCACGGGGAGCCGGTCCTCGACCCCGGCCACGTACCAATAGCGGTCGAGCGGCCGCGCAACGTCGCCCGCCGAGCGGGCGAACCACGCCCCGAGCAGCACCGCCCCCGCGACCACCGCGAGCGCCGGCCGAGGTGCGGGCCGCACGAGCTCGGGACGCATGCGCCCGCTCGCCACCCCGCGGCGCACCCAGAGCTCCCCAACAACCGCGCTCGCCGTGGCCACCGCGAGCTGCGTGGCGACCCCGCCGCCGACACCGGCCGCCAGGGCGTGGCCGGCGATCCCCGCGGGCAGGCCGAACCAGAAGCTGTCGAACGCCAGCGCCACCGCGTCGACCGGGCCCCGCCGCGCGGCCCACCCCCGCGCCCACGCGAGACCGGGCGCGACGTACAGACCGGGGAGCGCCAGGAGGGCCAACCACGGCTCCCGCAGGCCCGCGGCCGCCGCGAGCGCGGCCACGACGAGCATCGTGGCGGGGAGGACGATCACCGCCGCGAAGGTAGCACGCGCCGCCGCGCGCATTCGGAATACGCTCGCCGACCTCGAGGTGCGCATGTGGTCGTTGTCCGGAAAGGTCGTACTCGTGACCGGCGCCAGCCGCGGAGTCGGCGCCGCCTGCGCCGTGGCATTGGCCAAGCACGGGTGCAAGCTGGTGCTCGCCGCCAAGACCGTCGAGCCCGACCCGCGCCTCCCCGGCACCCTGGTCGACACCGCGCGCGCCGTCGAAGCCGCCGGCGGACAAGCGCACGTCGTCGCGTTCGACGCGCGCGACTCGCAGGCGTGCGACGCGGTCGTCACCGAGGCGGTGCGCCGGTTCGGCGGGCTCGACGTGCTCATCAACCACGCCGGGGCGATCCACTGGGCGCCCGTCGCCGACTGGACGGTCAAGCGCTTCGACCTCGTCTTCGGCGTGAACATGCGGGCGAGCTTCGCCCTGAGCCGCGCGGCCATCCCCCAGCTCCGCGCGCGCGGCGGCGGCCACATCCTGATGATGTCGCCGCCGATGGTCGCGCACGCGCTCCCCGGGAAGGCGCCCTACCTCGTGTCGAAGTGGGGCATGACCGCGCTCGCACAGGCGATCGACGCCGAAGAGTCCTCACACGGCATCAGCGCCTCGGCACTGTGGCCGGTCACCGGCATCCGCACCGCCGCGACCGAGAACCTGGGCATGGGCGAGGCCAAGGAGTGGCGTACGCCGGCCATCCTCGCCGACGCCACCGTGGCGCTTCTGGCCCAGGACCCGCGCCACCTGCGGTTCCGCGCGTGGCTCGACGAAGAGGTGCTCGCCGAAGCGGGCATCAACGACTTCGCCGGCTACCGATGCGACCCGGACCACGAGCCGCTGCCGATGTCGATCGAGCTGGTCGATCCGGGGTGGAGCGCACGCAACGGGAGGTAGGGCCGCCGCGTCGTCCCGCTACGACGGGTGCCGGCACCGACAAGCGTGGCGGCAGAGAGCCGCCCCAACGCCGCCCGGCGCGGCGGCACCGTCAGCTCAAAACGAGTCCGCCCAGATTTCGAGCTGACGTGCGGCCTCGCGCGCGTCGGCTGCCACGCCGGCATCTTCCCGCTTCAGCAGGACGAGCGCGACCTGGCGGGCTTCGGGCGCGTCGAGCATCTGGAGCAGCTCGTCTTGCCGCTGGGGCGCGAGGCGAGATCGGGCGCGCGCGACGAACGACAGCACCGAGCCATCGGACAGCGTCAGTACCGGCATGAGATCGTCCTCGTCAGCATCAGCAGGCCTCGAATGTAGCGACGGGACACTTCCGCCGCCACCCGGTTCGGTGCGGAAGCGGCACACTTGACGGAATCACGGAGTCACCGCATGCACGCCGACGAGCACCAGCCGACCGCCCTCGGTGATGTGACGCCGGCCGTCAGAGGTCCATTCCTCGTCACGCTCGCGGGCCAGCGACAAGAGCACCGCGCGCGACCCCACGGGCAGTTCGATTTCGGTGGTGCCGCCGGAGGGGTCCTTCCACAACGCGACCGCGCGGCTCCGCGCCACACCCGCCACGGGGCGCGCCAACTCCATCATCCCCGCGCAGGTCAACGTCAACACCGAGCACCCGGGATCGTCCGCCAGCACCGTCGCGTACCGCGCCGACCAGCGGGCGGCGGTCTGTGGCCCGTCCATCAGCAGTGCGACAACAAGATTGGGGCCAACTGACCTCACCAATTGCGCTACGGGGTCCTGCCGGGCAAGGTCTTCGCACACCAAGGTGCAAAGCGTGAACCAGTCGTGGATGGTGACGAACTTCAGCTCCCGTCGACCAAGACGCGTGGCCTCCCACCATGAGCGGGCAGGGTCGAGCCGACCCCCCAATCCGTACTGGACGATCTGACCCCGATCCAGGCGCCATCGGTGGTGCTTGTGCTGTTCGAAGGCAACGGCGACGTCCCGTGCCTGCGGGGTGGTGGCGTAGAAATACACCAGGTTCTCACCCAGGGATGTCCCATCGACCGGGCGCCGGCCGACGCCCGCGATCACGAACACGCCCTCCTTCCGCGCGAGGTGCTCCACGTCCGACCGACCGCGCTCGTCCAACGCCAGCTCGGGAAACACCAGGCCGTCCACCTGGCCGACCATCTCCCTCGCGCGCTCGATGCAGCGCTGCGCCTCACCGGCCGCCGGACCGCCCCCTCCGGCACGGTACTCGAACAGGCCGAACCTCGTCTCGTCCATGTTGCCCGGCGGAGCCGGAGCGGGCGAGAAGCTGGACGGGCGAACGTCCATGGGAAAGGGCATCAGGAGCAGGTTCAGACCGTGTCGTGGGACGGCCGACGGCACAGAGTGCCAGAATGGGATGACGTCCGAATGGTGGATGAGGGCGAGGTGATGGGTGAGCGACCGGAGTGTCGCGCCGCACTGTGGCGTGTGGGACTTCGGCAACACGCGCACGAGGCTCTCGTCGACCCCACGACACAAGGTGGTGCCCGACTTCTGCGTCGTGAGCAACTGCAGCACGAGCTCGTCCGCGAGTTCGTCGCGCATCCGGCCCTTCGGGGCGGGGCGACCGGCGCCTTCACACGCTTCGTCGGCCGCGGCCGCGACCTCGACCAACGCCTGCCACACCGCTGCGAGCACGCCGATCTGGACGACCGCCTCCGAGCGCGCCGCGAAGATGGCTTGCCAGGAGGCCAAGACGGAGGAAGGCGGCGAGCGGACCTTCCTCCAGGAGCGTCCCGTCTGCACGATCTCGTCCACCCAAGGGGCCGATCGCCGCCCCCTCCTTCGCGGCGGCGTCGAAGGCGGCCACTGTTCGAGCACATTGACGTACGCACCGCTCCGATGCAGGAGGGAGGCGCAAACGGCGAAGGCATCGGGCGGCCACGCCGGGGGCTCCGCGGGCATGGCCCCGACACCGAGCAAGTTGCATACGTGACGTTCGATCGTAAGGGTCGCCAATGTGCCAGTCCCGACCGACCGTAACCGGGGTCGCCGGCTGACGGCAACCAACCCCGCTCACCCCGCCGCCAACACCCGCCACGGCGCCGGGAACCACACCCAGCGATCGTCGAGCCACACCAGGCCGTCGTAGTCGGTGGGCCGCCCGCCGCCGACCGGCTCGTACGCCCACGCGACCCACGTGCGTTCGGGCCGCAGGCGCGCCGCCACGGCGGCCCACGAGCGGGGGAACAGCTTGTTCATCGGCGCGTCGGCGCCGAGCATGCCGCCGGTGGCGACCAGGATGCGCAGCGCAACCTGGGCCGAAGGCGCCCGCACGCGCGGCGGATCGCGGGACCAGAGCGCAGCGTACCGAGCGTCGATGGCCTGGAGCTCGTCGGGTGTGCCGAGGAACGCCCGCGCCGCGTCGCCCGGACGCGGCGCCAACGAGGCCACGAGCTCCGGCGCCCGCGCGGTGTCCAGCATCGCTTCGAGCGTGGGCCGCACGGCGGCACCGATGTCCTGGAGGGCCTCGTCGAGCCGCGCTGCGGACTCGGCGATCGGCGGCTCGCCGCCGGGGCCCGGCAGGTGCGGCGCGGTGGCGTCGAGCAGGCCCATCATCTCGTAGCCGTCGAGGCCCTCGACCACCCGGAAGCCGAGGACCCGCTCGGACTCGTCCAGGCGCACGACCATCAGCGCTCCGCGGAAGCGCGGATCGCGGGACTCGATCTCGAAGAAGCGCACGCGGCCGCCGTCGGCGCGCACCTCGAGGATGGCGCGGTGGCGCCCCTCGCCGAGACCGAGCTCGAGCAGGTCGGCGAGCGGATCGCCGGCGCGCCCGCACGAGCGGAGGCGCGCGCGCTGCACCTCGAGCAGCGTGAACCCGTGCTCGACCAGCGCGGCGAGGGCGGCACGGCCGATCAGCGGCTCGACCGCCACCACCTCGCGCGCGGCGGACACCGTGAGCCAGGCGAGCGTGTACGCCGGGTGGCGCGCGAGGAAGCGGCCGTCGGGCGCGCGGGTGACCACCCCGAGGTCCTCGGGCAGCTCGTCGATGGAGAACGGCGCCGGGCGCAAAAGCGCCGCTTGCAGCGGCGGCGGCGGCAAGAAGGCGTGGGGCGGGAGCGGCAGCTGGGCCACCGGTCGCGCTTCGGCCAGCTCGGGCATCGCGCGGACCCACGCGCTGCGGCGAGCGTCGGCCCTCGCTCGCCCCGCCTCGGCCTCGGCGGCGGGCCCGAAGCGCAGCGCTTCGCCGAAGGCGTACGCGGCCAGCAGCAGGTCGGCCACACACCGACGCGCCTCGCCACGGACGAAGCCCAGCGGGGCCGCCGGCACCGACGCCAGGCACTCTGCGCCGACCTGGAGGAAGCCCGCGGCGTCGACCAGGCGGCTCGGGCCCTCGGACTCGGCCTCGACGAACGTGAGCTGGCGCGGTTCGTCGCGCCACATGCACTCCCAGATGTGCGCGCGGGGGCGCGGGCTGCGCGTGGTGAGCACCGCGTGACCGGTGAGCCGGCAGTACACGGCGGCCTCGGCCAACGAGCGCACGACGATCATGGCGCGCCTCGTACCTGACCGGCGAGCGCTCGCCGCCAGCGTTCGGCCTCGGCGTGCGCCTCGGCCTCGACGCGGAAGCGCGCCTCGGTGGTCGCGAGCCGGGGCGACCGCTCGGGCGCGTCGAGCACCAGGTGCACGTTGTACGACGCCGCGCCGCGGTGCGTGTCGCGGAGCACCTCGACGCCGCGCACCACGTCGACCGGGAGCGACTCGCGGCGCACCCACAACCACCCGAGCCGCACCTCGACGCGGCCCGCGTGGACGTAGGTGGTGCGATCGGCCTCGCGGAGCGCCAGGAGCCCGAACGTGAACGCCGCGCCGAGCACCGCGCCGAGGCCCGGCCGTCCACCCCGCATCAGCGCGCCGAGGCCGAGCGACGCCACCGGCACCACCACCAACAGCGGCGCGGAGAACAGCAGGTCGGCGGCCCCTGGGCTGAGCGGCGGCACCAGCACCACCGCCGCCGACTCGACCCGCGCGAGGCCCCAGGCGCTGCCGAGCACCGCGACGGCCCAGCCGGCGAGCGCGCCCGCGCCGAGGATCATCGCGAACGCCTGGTCCCACGGTACCGTGCGCGCGGGGCGCCCGATCGGCACCACCGCCACCGCCAACGCGAGCACCACCACGGCCAGGGCGACCAGGAGCGGGAGCGGCGCGGGGCCGAGGCGGGACAGCACGATCCGGTCCAGGATAACCGCGCGGCATGACCCTCGAGTCCGCCTACGCCGCGGTGGTCGCCGCGCCCCGGGAAGATGCGCCGCGCGCACGGTTCGCGGACCTCGCCGCCAGCCCCGAACCCGCGACGGCCGCTTTCGTCCGCGACCAACTCGCGACGGCCGGGCGCCGACGGAGCGCCGGGCGCCGCGACCGGGAGATCGAGCGCGCCGCACGCCGGGTCCTGGCGCCGCCGCCGGTGCACGAAGCTCGCTTCCGGCGCGCCCGCGCCCTGCTCGCGGGCACGGTGCCCGCCTGGGCGGAGGCGTGGGGGTACGGGCGCGGCTTCCTCGAGCGGGCCTGCGTCGACGCCGCCTGGTTCGCGGCGCGAGGCGTCGAGCTCGCCGCCGCGGCCCCGATCGTCGACGTGGTCCTGACCGGGCTCCCGCACGACGCCACCGAGTGCTTCGACAGCCCGGCCTGGGCCCACGCCCGCAGCCTGCGCTTCGCAGGTCCGCCTCCCACCGCCGCGCACGTCGAGGCGCTCGCCACTTCGCCCTACTTCGGCGCCCTCCGCAGCCTCGACCTGGGCGGCGCCGGTCTGCCGGCCACGGCGATCTACGCGGTCGCCGCGAGCCCGACCCTGCGCGGCCTGCGCTACGTGCGCGCCGACGGGAACGCCTTCCCCGACGTGAACCCTGCCCAGGATGAGCAGGACGGCCAGGTGTACGGTGCGCGGCCCAGCACCTTCGCGGCCGAGCTGCGGGCCCGCTACGGCCCGTTGTCCTGGCTCACCGGCGTGCCGCCGGAAGAGGAGCCCCCGCCGGAGACGTGGGGCTGACCGGCGCTTCGGGTTGCGGGGGCAAAGGCAGCGGCTCGGCCACCGCCGGCTCCGCGAAGACCGGGAGCACCAGCGGGTGCCCTCGCGCCGCGTCCTGGCTCAGGATGCGGGCGCAGGTCGCCCGGACGTCGCGCAGGTCGCCGGTGCGCGCCCGCTGCAGCGACTCCGCGGGCTCGCCCTCGACCACCAGGCGCGTCCCGAGCGCGGAGCCCCGCCCGCCGCGGGCCGCGGTGGTCAGGATCCACGCGCCCACCGCGACGACCAGCAGCGCCGCCGGCACCCCCCGCCACACCCGCCCGACGGCCGGCCACCGCGTGGCAGCGCGCCGGTGCAGCGCGTCGCCGAGGAACAACACCGCGGCGCTCCCCACCCCGAAGAGCACCGGCAACGACGCGCTCCCCAGCGCGAGTTGCCGCGGGTGGGGCAGCGTGAGCGCAGCGCTTCGCAGCAAGATCAGGAACGCCGGCGTGGTCGCCAGGAGCGCCAGGAGGGCCCGCGGGCGCCGGGCCAACGCGCCCACCGCGAGCGTGGCGGCGACCCCCAGCGGCCCCGCCCACGCCGCGATCTCGCGGCCGTTGGCGGTCATCAGGGCCAGGCGCCCGAGCTCGGCGGGCCGCGACGCGTCCACCGCACGCAGGTACCGGATCGCGTCGGGCAGCGTGGTCAGCTCGGTCTTGGACCACGCGAACGCGGGGCTGTGCTCCCACGCCGGGAGGGCCCACGCCTGCCCGGAGAGCCGCGCCGCGTCCTCCGCGTAGCGGAAAACCGTCGACTGCAACGTGGCCACCAGCGCCGACGGGTAGGCGAGCGCCCCCCACCGCCACGCCGCCCAGAGCGCGGCGCCGTGCAGGCCCAGCAGCCCTCCCCGCGCCCACCACGGCGCCCGCGTCGCGACGGCGCCGAGCCACGCCGCGGGCGCCAACGCGCACAGGACCAGGACGCTCCGGACGTCGGCCAGCGGCACCAAGGCCACCGTCACCGCCGACGCGACCGCCCACCCCCAGTGCGCCCGCGCCAACGAGCCCGCCACGCAGGCTGCCGCGAGCGTGTGGACCAGGGCGACCTCCGGGTAGAAGCTGACCGTGCGCGTGAGCAGGACGAGCGGCCCGAACGCCCCCACCCACACCACCGCCAACCACGCCGCGCGGCGCCCCGCGAGCGCCCACGTCCACAACCACGTGGCGCCGATCCACCCCACGGTGCTCAACAACGACCCGTAGACCAGGCCGCGCAGCACCCCGAACTCCACCGCCAGCGCGCCGGGCAACCACCCGGCGAACAACGACCGTTGCGACGGCCAGTGTTGCCAGTGGCCGGTCCGGTACGCCGCCACCGCGGTGCAGTAGTCCTGGAAGTCCGAGGTGCCGAGCGGGTAGGGCCCGACGCGCAGCGCCGCCACCCACCCGGCGACGAAGAACGCCCCGAGGAGCCCGGCGACGAGCGCCTCCAACAGCCGTGACCGCACCCCACCCCCGCGGCAGTCTACCACCCGGGGGCCCGCGCCGGGACCCACCGGAAGCGAGCCGGGGCGTGCGCGCGGGCCGCCTGCGCTGCGCGCAGGCCCCTGATCCCTTCGGGCCCGGTCGCGGCGCAGCGCCCTACGGTGCCTTCGGCATCTTCGGCGGCAGCTTGCCGGAGGCGATGGCGCTGTCCATGTCCTTCAACAGGCCCGCGGGGTGGACCCGGTCGGGCAACACGTGGCTCGCCTTGCCGCCCGTCACCGGTCGGTAGAGGGCACCCCGAGCCCCAGGCGAGCCGCGTCGCGCTGTAGTTGGGCACGTTGTTCGTCCGTCAGCTCCAGCTTCACGACGTCGATCGCGCAACTCGGGCCCTCGACCCAGGGTCCGTTGCCGACACGATGGTCCATCCGGAAGGTGAGGGTCTCGGCACGCTTGAGGCGGAGGAGCTGGAAGTTCGTGCCGATCCGGCCGCGTCGGGTGCCCGCTTCCCACACGCCGTTGAACTCGCAGATCGTCTCAGGCGGTTCGGCCTCGCTCAAGCGCAGGAGCCGGTAGCGCACCTTCTGCGCCTTTTCCGGCGGCGGGCCTTCGCAGCGGTACCGCGCCGCCACCCCGAAGCCCGCATGTTGGGCCGGGAAAGTGAGCGCGGCGACCTGTTCGAGGCACGACACCAGCGTGAGGTTCTGGGTCATCGAGTCGTTGATGACCCGCTCGGCCAGCACCAGCCACTCGCCGCGGAGCTTCATGCGGCCCTCCCACCGGACACGCACAGGAACGTGGGCCGTGGGGATACCGGGTCGGCGGCCGTCGCGGGCACCCCGATCAATCCCGTGCCCGCGACCTGACTGACCGTGTAGCTCGGCGGCTGAAGCGCCTGGTCGAGCAACCGGCCGACGACGGCTTCGAGGTTGCCTGCATCGAGGCCCAGGTGCATCGCCCGCGCGGCACGTGCGCTGGTGACCCGCACCCAGACGTGATCCGGCTCATCTGCCCGCGCCTCGTGTACGAGCAGCCCGGCGGGAAGCCCGAGGACGCGGCCGAGGTCATGGACCATGCGCAGGGTGAGCGGCCGCTTGCCTGAGAGCACCTCGGACACGCGGCCGCCACCCCACCCGAGGTGGCGACCGAGCTCGCGCTGGGTCCACGCGAGCTCCTTGAGCTTGAAGCTGATGAGGGCGAGCGGATCGGCCGGAGGCAGGGCGTGGTGCCGCTTCTCGTACACCTCCACCAGGGTGGACATCACATCGAGTAGATCGGCCTCGGGCGTGCCTGCGGTGGCATCCCACAGGGACTCGATGACCTCGAGGGCGCGGCGGTGGTCGGTGTCGTTGTGGATCGGGAACGCGCGGGACATGGAGGCACTCATTCAGGCGGGTGGGATGTCTACTGTCTCGGGATCGATCTCGTCGTATTCGGCGTGGCTGCCAATGAACTTGACGATGACGACCCCGTTGTGCTCGGCGGACTCATCGGCGTAGCGAACCGCGACGATGACCCGGTAGGTGTTGCCCTTGACGTTGAAGACGACGCGCTTGTTTCCAATGGGACGAGCTGGGAAGCTGCTCGTGGCGCGGAGGTGCTCGGCGTCCCGCCACCGGGCCGCCTCGACCATTCCTGCCAGATCGGCGAGCGCCTGCCGGGAGTCCGCGTGCGCCTCGCCGAATCGCTCCAGGGTTCGACGGCTGAGCAGGCGCATGGCTACGGAGGGACTCCATCACGGGTGCTCCCGTCATGGGAGCATCGTATGGCCGTGTAGAGGGGCTGTCAAGGCGGCGCCGCGGAGGTGCGGGCCGCGCGCGGCGTGTTCCCGTGCGGCAGCGGCCGCCCCGACGTGCGCCGCGCCGCGCAGTGTGCGCCGTGCGCCGGACCCGGCCGCCTTCGCCGGCGGTCGCGGCATGGCGCCCCACCGGCCTGGTCGGCAGCTGGCCAGCCGACGCCGTAAGTGCTAACTTAGCACCATGTGGCTCAGCGCACTGGTGCACGACCCCCTCACGCGGATCATCGCGCAAATCATAGCGATAATCCTGGTCTCTCGCGTACTCGGACTCTTGACGCGGCGCGTCTCCCAGCCGATGGTCATCGCCGAGATCACCGCGGGCATCCTGCTGGGGCCGTCGCTGCTCGGGTGGTTGTCCCCCGACACGGCGGGGGTGCTGTTCGAGAAGGGCTCGCTCGGGACGCTCCAGGTCGTGAGCCAGGTCGGCCTGGTGTTGTTCATGTTCCTCATCGGGCTCGAGCTCGATCCGAAGCTCCTGCGCGGACGGGCCCACACCTCGGTCGCGATCTCGCACGCGAGCATCGTGGTGCCGTTTGGGCTCGGCGCGGGCCTGGCGTGGTGGCTCTACCCCCGCCTGTCCGATCCCAGCGTGCCGTTCGCGGCCTTCACGCTCTTCCTCGGCGCGGCGATGAGCATCACCGCCTTCCCCGTGCTCGCGCGCATCCTCAGCGAACGGCGGTTGTTGCGCAGCCGCGTGGGCACCATCGCCATCGCATGCGCGGCGGTCGACGACGTGACCGCGTGGTGCATCCTCGCGTTCGTGGTGGCCGTCGCACGCGCCACGGGCCTGGCCGCGGCGGCCACCACCACCGCGCTGGCGCTGGCGTACATCGCGGTGATGTTCGGCGTGATCCGACCGCTTCTCCAGCGGCTCGCGAGCCGGGTGTCGGAGTCCGGCGGGCTGAGCCAGAACGCGGTCGCGGTGGTCATGTTGCTGCTGTTCGGCTCCGCGTGGATGACCGAGCTCATCGGCATCCACGCCCTGTTCGGCGCGTTCTTGCTGGGCGCCGTCCTCCCGAAGGAGGGCGGGTTCGCGCACGCGCTCGCCGACAAGCTCGAGGACCTCGTGCTGGTCGTGCTCCTGCCGCTCTTCTTCGCGTTCAGCGGCGTCCGGACGGAGCTCGGGCTGCTCGACTCCGCGACGGACTGGCTCATCTGCGGCGCCATCATCCTGGCGGCGTCGATCGGGAAGTTCGGCGCGAGCGCCCTGGCGGCGCGGTTCACCGGCTTGTCGTGGCGGGAGTCGGGTGCGCTCGGCATCCTCATGAACACCCGCGGCCTCATGGAGCTCATCGTCCTCAACATCGGCCTGGACCTCGGCGTCATCAGCCCGACGCTCTTCGCCATGATGGTCGTGATGGCGCTGGTCACGACCTTCGTCACCAGCCCGGTGCTCGAGTGGGTGTACCCGCAGAGCCTGCTCGAGCGCGACGCGCTCGCGGCGGCGCCGGAGCCCGCGGACCTCGTCCCCGTCGCGCCGCCGTACCGGGTCCTGGTGTGCGTGGCCAGCGGGCGCTCGGGACCGGGCCTGGTCACCCTGGCGGGTGCGCTTCAAGGCCGCGGCGATGGGAACGGTGCGATCGAAGCGCTGCACCTGCTCCGCGCGAACGACCGGGCGTCGTTCATCCTCGAGCAGGAGCATGACGACGGCAACGACAACGGCCTGCGTCCACTGCTGGACCGCGCCCACCACCTCGGGCTCCGTGTCCGACCCACCCGCTTCGTCTCCGGCGAGCCCGCACACGACATCGCGCGCGTGGCCGAGGTGAAGCGCGCTGACCTGGTGCTCATGGGCTGGCACCGGCCGGTCGTCAGCCAGACCATGCTCGGAGGCATCGTCCACGACGTGATGAAGGGCGCGGGAGGGGCGGTCGGCGTGTTCGTCGATCGGGGCCTCGACGCGCCCAGGCGCGTGCTCGTGCCGTACCGCGGCTCCCCGAACGATCGCGCTGCGCTGGGCCTGGCGGCGCGGCTGATGACCCACGCCGGCTCCGAGATCACCGTGTTGGCGATGCGCGGAGCCAACCTGGCGGCGGGCGGGGGCGACCCGCTCGAGCAGGCCCTCGCCGAAGCGTTCGGCGCCGACCCGGGTCGGGTGGCGCGCCTCCAGTGCGACGCCGACAACGTGGTCGCCGCGGTCCTGGAGGAGAGCGGCCGGGGATACGACCTGGTCGTCGTCGGCGTCGGTCGCGACTGGGGCCTCGAACAGCGGTTGGTGGGCCTGCAGCCCGAGCGGTTGATGCACGAGTCGCCGACGTCGTTGTTGGTGGTCCGAGGCGCCGGCCCGAGCGCGGTCTGACCCATGCACTTCGGCTCCACCCTCCGCATCCTGCGCGTCGACTCCGGCGTCAGCGTTCGCGAATTGGCACGCCGGATCGGGGTTTCCAGCGCGTACCTCAGCCGCGTCGAGCACGGCTACGACGCCCCGCCCACCCCCGACCGCCTCATCGCCGTGGCCGACGCCCTGGGCTTGCCGCGCGCGGCGCTGTTGGAGCTTGCGCGCCAGACCGGTCCCGCGGTGACCGGCTACGTCCGACGCGTCCCGGCCGCGAGCTCCTTGTTTCTCGATGTGGCCCGCCGCGATCTCGACACCGCGCAGATCGCGCGGGTGCGGGCGTTTCTGGACGAGGCGTTCCCCGAGACCACGGCCCCACCACGAGCTCGCCTGACCGAGCGGCTCCGCGCAGACCGCGTCGTGCGCGGGTTTGTGGGCTCCACCGTGCGCGACCTCGTCGAGGTGGCGGTGACCCGCCTGCCTGGAGCGCGGACCGATTCCGCCCGCGCGATCGACGCGCTCCTGGCCGGGGAGGAGCACACCGGCAGCGCCCTGGGGGGAGGCTTCGTGGCGCCGCACGCGGCGGGATCGGGCCTCGCGGACGCGGCGGTCCTGGTCGTGATGGCGCGCCCCCTCCCCATCGCGACCCCCGACGGCCAGGCAGTCCGGATCGGCTGCGTCCTCACCAGCCACGAGCCCGGTCCCGACCACCTCGAGGCGCTCACCCGCGTGGCCCGGCTCGCCAACTACGAGCTCGCCGACGAGCTCTGCGCGGCCCGGAGCGCCGCCGACGTCCTCACGATCGTGGAGCGCATCGAGGGGCTCTGGTAGACGGGGGGCCGCGCCGCGACCGTCCCGAAAGCGGCCGAAGCCGCCGCGCGGCCCACTGCCCCACGCACAACCGCCGGACCGGAGCAACGCG
>SXOM01000591.1 GCA_005776735.1 Pseudomonadota bacterium | reverse complement strand
GAGGCCAGGCGGATGCGCTGGGCCTCCCCCCCCGACAACGTGTCGCCCCGACGGTCGAGGCTCAGGTAGTCGAGCCCCACGTCGACCAGGAACCCGAGCCGCGCCCGCAGCTCGCGGAGCGGCGGCTCGGCGATCAGGGCGTCGTTGCCCACCAGCGTGAGGCCCCCGAAGAACGCGGCCGCCTCGCCGACCGTCCTGCGGGCGACCTCCGCAATGCCACGACCGGCGATCTGCACGGCCAGCGACTCGGGACGCAGGCGCGCCCCCTGGCAGACGTAGCAGGTGGCGCCCGGCTCGGCGTCGGCCAGCAACTTCTGGTCGGCGTCGCCCTTCCACCACACCGCGCGCGTGCGTTTGCGCCCGAGGCCTTCGCACGCCGGGCACGCCCCGAGCCAATGGTTGAACGAGAAGTGGCGCGGCGTGAGCGGGTCGGGGACGACCGCGCCGTGGGTACTGCACGCGGCCTTCTCCGCGACCGGCAGCTCGCCGGCGGCCGAGGCGAAGACCGCGCGCCCGGCACCGAGCCGATAGGCCAGCGCCAATGCTTCGCTCACCCGCCCGCGCTCGACCCGATCGGGATCGAAGCGGTCGACCACGAGCGTGTGGACGTGGGCGCCGCCGAGCTCCTGCAGCGGCCGCTCCGCCCCCTCGACCCACGCGCGGGCGTACCCCTCGCCGAGCAGCTCGGCGGCCGACCGAGGCGGCGAGAGCGTGGCCAGGAGCCGCCCCTTCCCGCGCCCCGCGAACCGCTCCGGCCCCTGACCGGGGGGGCAGGCCCGCACCACCTCGCCGCACTTGTGGCAGCGGGCGACGCCGACGTGGGTCCACAGCAGGCGCATGTGGTCCCACACCTCGGTGACCGTGGCCACCGTGGAGCGCGGCGTCTGCGCGCTCACCTTCTGGTCGATCGCGATGGCGGGGGCGAGGCCCTCGACCGCGTCGACCGGCGCACGATCCAGCCGCCCGAGGAACCGCCGCGCGTAGGTGCTGAGGCTCTCGACGTAGCGCCGTTGCCCCTCCGCGAAGATGGTGTCGAACGCGAGCGAGGTCTTTCCAGACCCCGAGACCCCCGTGATGACCGTGGTCTTGCCGCGAGGAATGCGGGCGTCGACGCCCTGCAGGTTGTGACACCGCGCGCCGCGGACGATGAGATCGTCGGCGGTGCCGGCCATGAACCCTGCCCTGCGCCCCGCCGCGAAGCGCCGGGCGGGCCCGCCGAACTCGGGAAGCTCGGCCAGGATGCGCCCCGTCGGCGTGTCGGTGGCCGCCATCGCCTCCGGGGTGCCGGCGAAGAGCAGCCGCCCGCCCGCCGCCCCGCCCTCCGGGCCCAGCTCCACGAGGTGATCCGCCACCTTGATGAGGTCGGTGTTGTGCTCGATCACCAGCACGGTGTTGCCGGCGTCGACCAGGGCCTGCAAGGCGCCGATCAACAGCCGCACGTCGGAGAAGTGCAGGCCGGTCGTGGGCTCGTCCAGCAGGTACAGCGTGCGGCCGGTGGCCACCCGATGGAGCTCGGTGGACAGCTTGACCCGCTGGGCCTCCCCGCCGGACAGGGTGGTCGCGGTCTGCCCCAGGGTGATGTAGCCCAGGCCCACGCGCTCCATGGTGGAGAGGATGCGCGACAACTTCTTGTGGTGGGCGAAGAACGCCGCGGCGTCGGCGATGGTGAGCGCGAGCACGTCGGCGATGCTGCGGTCGCGGTAGCGGACCTCGAGCGTCTCGGGGTTGTAGCGCCGCCCTTCGCACCGTTCGCACACGACCTCGACATCGGCGAGGAAGCTCATCTCCACCGTGCGCACCCCCGCACCTTCGCACTCCTCGCATCGGCCGCCCGCGGCGTTGAACGTGAAGCGCGACTTCGACCAGCCGCGGGCCTTGGACTCCGGCAGCTCGGCGAACAAGTCGCGGATGAGGTCGAACGCGCCGGTGTACGTGGCCGGATTGCTGCGCGGGGTGCGCCCGATGGGCGCCTGGTCGATCTCGATCACCTTGTCGATCGCATCGGCGCCGGTGAGCCCGGGGGTGTCGTCGCCGACCAGCGCCCGCCGGAGCGCCGGCTCGACCACGTCGAAGAGGAGCGTGCTCTTCCCCGAGCCAGACACCCCGGTGAAGACCGTGAGCGTACCGAGCGGCACGTCGACGTCGACGGCCTGCAGGTTGTGGAGCGTTGCCCCCCGCACGGACAGGTTGCCGCGCGCCGGCGCCCGTCGCACCGGCGGAACGGCGATCGTCTCCGCGTCGCGGAGGAACCGCGCCGTCTCCGTCGCGAGCTTCGCGAAGTCGCGCGGCGTGCCTTCCGCGACGATCATGCCCCCGTTGACCCCGGCGCCGGGCCCCACGTCGACGATGCGATCGGCACGCTCCATCGTCTCGCGGTCATGTTCGACCACCACGATGGTGTTGCCGGTGTCGCGCAGTCGCGTGAGCGCACCGATGAGACGGTGGTTGTCGCGCGCGTGCAGGCCGATGCTCGGCTCGTCGAGGACGTAGGTGACGCCGACCAGCCCACTGCCGACGCACGCCGCGAGCCGGATGCGCTGCGCTTCGCCGCCCGAGAGCGTGTTGGCCGCGCGATCGAGCGAGAGGTACCCAAGCCCCACCTCGTCGAGGAACCGGAGGCGCTCGCGCAGCTCGCGGATGAGCCCCTCCCCGACCCGCGCCTCGGTCGCGCCGAGGCGGACGCCCACGAAGAACTCGTGCGCCTCCTGCACCGACGCCGCCGCCATCTGCGCGATGTCGCGGCCCCGGAAGCGCACGGCGAGCGCGATCGGGTTGAGACGGCGCCCCCGACACCCGGGGCACACCTTCCGGCGGGCCGCGTCCAGATCGGAGGGTGCGGGGAGCAGGTTGCCGCGGGAATCGGCGAAGACGGCGCCGATCCCCATGCACGTGTTGCACGCGCCCTGCGGCGCGTTGAACGAGAACAACCTAGGTTCGAGCTCCGGGATCGAGACGTCCGGGTGGTTGGGGCACGCGCGGTCGGCGGAGAACGCGAGCACCCGCCCGCCTTCGAACAAGACGCGCACCTGACCGCT
>SXOM01000590.1 GCA_005776735.1 Pseudomonadota bacterium | reverse complement strand
GCGGGCTGGTTGTAATACATGCAGCGTGTATCAAGCATCAGGTTGCCGCCGAGGGTGCCCATCCGCTGGATGGTGGGGGTGGCAACCGTGGACGCCGCTGCCGCGAGCGCCGGAAACCGAGCTCGCACCTCGGCGTGAGCGGCGACCTCCGCCAGTCGCAGTCCGGCGCCGAGCCGCAATCCGCCGCCGCTCGCCGCCCCCACCTCGCGGAGCACCGCGAGGCGCCGCGTGCTCACGAGGAGCCGGGGGGTGTAGAGGCGGTGCTTCATCGAGGGCAGCAGGTCGGTGCCGCCGGAGAGGAGGCGCGCCCCGGGCTCGGCCGCGAGCTGGACCGCCGTGGCGAGCGTGTCGGGCGCTTCGAGCAAGAAGTTGGGCAGGGGGAGCATCAGCGGCCTCCCGCGCGCCGGGCCGCGTCGAGGCCCCGCAGCACCCGCTCGGGCGTGAACGGGGGGTTGGCCAACCACACCCCGGTGGCCTCGAAGATCGCGTTGGCGATGGCGGGCACCGTCGAGAGCTGGGGGCCCTCGCCGACCTCCTTCGCGCCGAGCGGTCCCTCGGGATCGTGGCTCTCGACCAGGAACACCTCGACCTCGGGGCACTCGTGCACGGTCGGCACCTTGTACTCCAGCAGGCTCGGCGCCCGTACCAGGCCGCTTGGAAGGTAGCGTTGCTCCTCGGAGAGCGCCTCGCCGACCCCCATGTAGACACACCCTTCGACCTGGCCCTCGGCGATGGCACGGTTGAGCACGCGGCCGGCGTCGTGCGCCACCCACACCTTCTCCACCCGGAGCTCGCCGGTCTGCTCGTCCACCACGACCTCGGCCACCTGCGCAGTGAAGCTGTAAGCGGGGGAAGGGCCCACGCTCTGGCGGCGAAAGCGGCTGCCGATCTTCGGGGGGGTGTACCCCCCCGCGAATACCAGCGGACCCGAACGCTCCTCGGCCAGCCACACCGCATCCACCCATGACACATCAGATGTATCCGTCCCCACCCGGGGCCCTTCGCCCCGGTCTGGGTGGCCGGGCCGGCCGAACTGCACCGCGTCCTCGGAACAGCCGAGCTTGGCCGCTACCGCCTCGACGATACGGCGCCGCAGCGGGCGCACCGCGGCCAGCGCGGCGTTCCCCGCCATGAACGTGACCCGCGAGCTGTAGCTCCCGAGGTCGACGGGGGTGAGCATCGTGTCGGCCTCGACCACGTGCACGTCCTCGGGTGGTAGGCCGAGCTCGTGCGCGACCAGCGCCGCCACCATGTGGTTGCTGCCCTGGCCGATGTCGGCGGTGCCGGTGAACGCGGTGACCTCGCCCGAACGGTCGATCTTCAGGGACACCGTCGAGTGGGGCAGCTCGTTCTGGTAGACCGGGTGCAGCGCCCCGCACATGTACGCGCTGACCGCGAGGCCGAGGCCCCGCCCCGGCCCCAGCTTGCCCCGGCGCTCGTGGTAGCCGCTGGCGGTCACCACCGCGTCGATGCACGCCTTCATCCCCACCGACGTGACGCGCAGCCCGTTGCACGTCTCGGTGTCGGGATCGATGGTGTTCTGCCGACGCAGCGTGGCAGGGTCGAGCCCGAGCTGGCCCGCGGCGCGGTCCATCAGGCACTCCAGCGCGAACCGGGGCTGGATGGCGCCGTGCCCCCGCTTGGGCCCGCACGGCGGCTTGTTGGTGTACAGGCGGTGGGATTCGAAGCGGTAGTTGTCGAGCTTGTACGGCAGTGGCATGAACACGCCGAGGTAGTAGCTCGTGACCACGCCGTAGCTGGCATACGCGCCGCCGTCGGCCCACGCCTTGAAGTCGACCGCGGTGATGGCGCCGTCGGCCGCAAAGCCCATCTTCAGCCACATGCGCGTGGGGTGGCGCCCCCGGTGGGCGTAGAACACCTCTTCGCGTTCCAGCACGATGCGCACGGGCCGTCCGAGCTTCCGCGCCAGGTGTGCGGCGCAGATGTCGGTCGCGAAGGGGTCACACTTGCCGCCGTAGCCGGCGCCTACGGCGGGCTTGATGAGCCGCAGGTCCTGCTCCCGCATCCCGAGCACCTTGGCGACGTCCTTGTGCACGTAGTGGGGGTTCTGCGTGCTCGACCACAAGGTGATCCGGCCATCGGGCTCCGGCCGCGCGAGCGCGGCGTGGCTCTCGAGCGCGGCGTGGGTGGACCCCGGGTAGTCGAAGGTCCCCTCCACCACGAGCGCCGCCGCGGCGAAGCCCGCATCGACATCGCCGTAGTTCTGGTGCACCCGGCGCAGGATGTTGCTCGGCTTCCGGGCGTAGTCGTGAAGGACCGGGCGCGAGGGATCGAGCGCGGCGTCGATGTCGAGTACGGCGGGCAACGTCGCATACTCCACCACGACCGCGGCGCAGGCACGGTGCGCGGTCTCTTCGTCGAGCGCAGCGATACATGCGACCGGCTCACCGATGTATCGCACCTTGCCGAGCGCGAGCGCCGTTTCGTCCTGGGCGACCGGGATGACGCCGTACCGCTTGGGCAGCTCCTCGCCGACGCACGCCCCGACCACGCCCGGAATCGCGAGGGCCGGCCCCAGGTCCAACCGGACGATCCGCGCGTGGGCGTGCGGCGAGCGCACGAACTTGGCGTGTACCATCCGGGGCAATTTCATGTCGGCCACGAACTGCGCCTGGCCGGTCAGGCGCTCCTTGCCGTCGACCTTCGGGCCGTAGCTGCCGATGGGGGAGGGGACGCCGTCGGGGAAGCGTGGGCCTGCGGAGGAGCTCATGTGCGCGCTCGCAGCACGAGCTGCGCTTCGCGCGCCGCGGTGAGGATCTTCACGTACCCGGTGCACCGGCACAGGTTGCTGCCCAGGGCCTCTCGGAGCTCGGCCTCGGTGGCGTCGGGACGCGCCTCGAAGAGGTGCTCCAGCGTCATCAGGAAGCCGGGCGTGCAAGAGCCGCACTGCGCGGCGACGTGGTGATCGAAGGCGGCCTGCAACGGGTGCAGCGCGCCGCCACCGGCCAACGCTTCGACCGTCCGGACCTGGGTGCCGGCGCACTCCACGGCCAGGGTGATACAGCTCAGCCGCGGCTCACCCTCCACGCGCACGGTGCACGCGCCGCAATCTCCCACGTCGCACCCGTGCTTGGTGCCGGTGAGGCCCAGGTCGTCGCGCAACAGCTCCAGGAGCGTACGCCGCGCCGGGACGAGGCGGCGGACCGCTTCGCCATTGACCTCGAGATCGAGCACCTGGTCGGTGGGCATGGGCCCCCGGCTAACCCGGGCGCCGCCCGGCTACGTTGTCGGATGCTCCTGCTCGCCCTCCCCGCGCTCGCCGAGACCCTGACCTTCCAGCCCGGCGAGGACTGGTGCAGCGCCGCGAAGGCTGCCGTCCCCGGCGACACCATCGTCCTGGCCGCGGGGGAGCACGCCGGACCCTGCGTGCTGAGCGCGGGCGGCACGGCGGTGGCCCCGGTCACGCTGCGCGGCGACGACGCGGGGGGCGCTTCGATCACCTACGCGGGGTCCAGCTCCAACGTGCTCGACGTCACCGCCAGCCACGTCTGGATCGAGGACCTCTCCTTCGGCCCGACCCACGCCGACATCGACGCCATCAAGGTGAAGGCGGGCGACCACGTGCAGGTGCGCGGCAACACCTTCTCCGGGGTCGGAGGCATCAGCGTCAGCGCCAACTCGGCCTCCACCACTGGCCTGCAGATCGTGGGAAACGCGTTCACCGACCTGCAGGCCACGGCGTTGTACCTGGGGTGCCACGGCGGCGCGGCGTCGTGTGTCGCGGCCGACGTGCTCGTGGCCGAGAATTTCGTGGATGGGGTGACCTCGAGCGCGGTCGGCTACGCCCTGGAGATCAAGGCCGACAGTTGGGGCGTGGTCCGGGACAACGTCTTCGCCGACGCCCAGGGCCCGGCGGTCGAGGTGTTCGGGTCCGAGGACGCCGC
>SXOM01000589.1 GCA_005776735.1 Pseudomonadota bacterium | reverse complement strand
GCCGGAGCCGGTGCCGCCCGAGATCACGATGTTGAGGCGCGCCTGCACACACGCGCGCAGCAGGTCGGCGAGGTCGGCGGTGAGGCTGCCGAAGCGGATGAGGTCCGGAACGCCCAGCGGCTCGCGCGCGAACTTCCGGATGGTGACGCTCGGCCCGTCGATGGCCAGGGGCGGGATCACCGCGTTGACGCGGCTCCCGTCGGGGAGCCGCGCGTCGACCATCGGCGACTTCTCGTCGATGCGCCGACCGAGCGGCGTGACGATGCGCTCGATCACCGCGAGCAGCTGCGCGTCGTCGGTGAAGCTGTACTCGGTGCGACGGAGCTTGCCGTTGAGCTCGGCGAACACGTTGTCGCGCCCGTTGACCATGATCTCGGTCACGCGGTCGTCGGCGAGGAGGTCCTCCAGCGGGCCGAGCCCGAGCGCCTCGTCGCACACCTCCTTCACGATGCGACGCCGCTCGTTGCGGTCGGTCACGCTGGCACCTTCTTCGTCGAGCACCCGGGCCACCGCTGCTTCGGCCCGTTCACGCAGGAGCTTGTCCTTGTCGGGGCGCGTGCCCACCTCGCGGTCCAGGCGCTTGAGGTCGAGCACCTCGGGCAGGCGCTTGTGGATCAGCATCTTCAGGCGCGTGCGCGCGTCCAGCTCGCGCGCACCCTTGCCCTTGGTGCCGCCGCGTGCCTTGAGGAAGCCCTCGATGGCCTTGTCCTGCTCCTGGGTGACCTCGATGCCCCGGTGGGCCTCCACCGCCTGGCCCTTGCCACGCTCGACCGCGGCGAGCTGGTCGAGCACACCCTTCTCGACGAGCTGCCGCACGAGCTCGTCGTAGGTGCGCGACAACGCCGCCCGCGGCGAGTCCATCACAAACGGCGTGGCCTTCACGGCCGCGTCGAGCGTGAGCGCGTCGTCCTTGGGCAGGATGACCAACGCCGGCCGCCCGAGCCGCCCCGCCACCGCCTCGCGCGGCAGCGGCCCCGCGGCGTCGTGTGCGTTGACCACGTACTTCACCAGCGCCTGCGGGAAGTGCAGCCCCTGGAGCTGGTCGGCGAACCGGCGCGTGGCCGCCAACGACGTGGGCGTGGCCGACGCCATCAGGAAGATGCCCGCCGCCCGCTCCATCGCGATGACGTTGACGGGATCGACCCCCGCGCCGGCGTCGATCACCACGTAGTCGCAGAGGGGCCCGGCGAGATCGAGCACCGACCGCACCCCCTCCGGCGTGACCTTGAGCGCCGCCGCGGCGGTGGCCGCCAGCGGGAGCACGCCGATGCCGGTGCCGTGTGCCTGGATGTACGGCCCGAGCGTCTGCGGGGTGAGCTGCGCGGCGTAGGGCACGAAGTCGGCGATGGTGCGGGCCTCGGTGACCCCCAGGAGCGCCGCGACGTCGCCCACCCCGCGCACGTCGAGGTCGACCACGAGCACGCGGCTGCGCGTCTCCTTGAGCAACGACAACGCCACGTTGACCGCGAAGGTCGTCTTGCCGGCGCCGTCACGCGCGGCCCCCACCACCAGGTAACGGCACGCCATCCTACTGCCGCACCTCGGAGAGGTTGAACGTCTCCTGGATCTCCTTGTTGGCGGTCGTGCTCGACTCGTGGATCTGGGGGGTCACGAAGACGAGGAACTGCGACTTCGACTTCTTGTAGTCCTTGGAGCGGTACAACGTGAAGACCGAGTCGGGGAGGCTCGCCCCCTCGGGGAGCTTGTTGTAGTTGACCTTGTCGCTGACCCGCTCCAGGCCGCCGATCACGATGCTCTCGCCGGCGCGGCAGTACTGGGCGGTGGTGATGGTGGACTGGTCCACACTCTGGTACCCGCTGGCCGAGAGCTCGCCGAGCGAGCTGACGTCGACCTGGATCTGCATGTCGACGTTGCTGCCGGCCGCGTACGGCGTGACGTCGAGCTTGATGCCCACGTCGATGAACTCGACCACCTTCTGGCCGTTGTCGTTGAACACGAACGGCACCTTGGAACCCGAGAAGATGTGCGCGGTGTCGCCGCTCTTGACCGAGACCGTCGGGTTCTCCAGCACCCGCACGTAGCCGGTGGAGCGGGCCTCCTGGAGCTTCGGCAACAGGCTGGTGATCTCGGCCGTCGCGGCGCCGGTGACCTCGCTCCACCCCGAGCCGTCGTAGGTGGACCCGAGCTCGAAGATGACGCCGGGCGAGCTCAGGGGCGTCCACTCGATGTTCCACGAGTCCTCGAGCGACTTGGTGAGCTCGACGAAGTGGACCACCAGCACGATCGTCGGCGCTTCGCCGGGCACGCGCTCGACCGCGCGCTGCTCGAGCACGTTGATGACCTCGGGGTAGTAGGCCTTGGCGATGGCCTCGGCCCGCTTGCTCGCCGCTTCGCTGTGGACCACGCCTTCGAGCACGATCTTTCGGCTGACCAGCCGCACGTTGATGCCCGGGGTGCCGATCTCCTTCTGGATCATCGCGGCCAACAACCGCTGACTGACCGGCGAGAGCGTGACCATCGACTCGACCAGGGGCTCCTTGTCGTCGAGCTCCTGGACCCGCCGGATCTCCTCGTCCAGGCTGACCTCGCCCTGGATGTAGATGCGGTCGTTGATGATCTTGAACGACAAGCCCTCGATGTCGTCGAGCAGCACCTGCACGTTCTTCATGACCTTGGCGAGGTTGGCGGGGATGACCGTGACCTCGATCTCGTCGCGCCGCACCCCCTTGGTGTCGTACACGATGACGTTGGTGGTGCCCACCTCGCGCCCCGCCAGCAAGATCTGGCGCTCGTCACGCAGCGGCACGACCTTCACGATCTCGCTGCTCCCGACGCTCACATCGCCGAACGCGTAGGGGATGTCGACCGCGGTCTGGTTGTTGAGGACCACGACCTGGTCCCCGATGGCCGACTCCGCGCGGGCCACCGCGGGCGCGACGCCCACGGCGAGGCCGCAGGCGCCGACGGCGGCGCCCAGCAAGCTGGCGACGAGCGCCGAACGACGAACCGCGCGCATCAGAGGCCCCCTTCGATGAGCCGGTACGCCGGCCGCGGCTTGAACCGCACCTGCTCCGGGATGCCCAGCGTGTTCTGCACCGTGGCGGCGCCGAGCTCGACCGCGCCGTCGGCTTCGTACAACGAGCGCAGCACCATCGTGAGCGAGCCGATCTCCTGGGCGAGCGTGAGCTTCTGGGCCTGCTCGGGCGACAACGCCACGGTGATGGTGGCGCGGCTGGTGAGCGTCTCCGACGGGGTGGGCGGCGCGTCTTCCGGCTCGGGCGCTTCACCTTCGGGCGGCAACTGGCGCACCTGGCGCGCGGTGATCGTGCCGATGTCGTCGACCACGCTGAGCACCGCCACGTCTTGCAGCACGGTGATCGTGCGCAGGTCGCTCTTGTCGCCCACGCCGAAGTCGAAGCTGCCGAGGATGTCGACGTGGTTGCCGGCCTTGACGTGCCCGCCGACCGCGTTGAACACGTCGACCCCGATGGCGAGCGCCCGCGTGCCCTTGGGGATGTAGAACGCCAGCCCCGCGTCGTCGGCGGTGACGAGCTTGGTGGCCACCACTTGCTCGCCGGCGAAGATCGGGACGCTCGTGATCTGCCCGATCACGTCGTCGACCTTGGTGAGGGCCTTGGGCTGCTGCCATTTGCGCGGCACCTGCACCGCCGACACCATGGTCTCGTCCAACCGGATGTTCGGCGGGATGTCGCGCGTGGCCACGAGGGTGGTGAGCGGTTCGGAGTCGTACAAGAGCGACTCCTCGCGCGACGCCACGTACTGACACTGCGCGAAGGTCGCGACGAGCGCGACGAGGAGCGACACCACCAGCCCACGGACGTTCTTCATGCGCGGGGGAGTCTATCAGGAAACCGCGAGAACCACGCTCGAGGGGGGCGCGCCGCGACCGGCCCGACCTCGATCGGGGCCGCCGCGCGCCCCGCCGCCGCGCCAGGGATCGAGCGGAGGCGCGCAGCGCCGCAGCGAGAGCCCGGTCGGCCGCAGGCCGAGGCGCCCGCCGGAGACCCCGTCAGCGGCGGTCGCCGCTGCCGTCCTGCTCGGCCTGCGAAAACAGCGTGTCCATGTCGTCGCCCAGGCCGCGGACGCCCGCCTGGAAGCCGGGCACGAACGCGTACGCCGCCAGCGCGAGGCCGACCACGACCACCGCCACCAGGAGCATCGACTCGACCGTGGACTGTCCGCGCCGCATCGGGGGCGTTCTACCAGATGTCCGGCCAGCCTTGCAGCCGGGCGGCGACAATTCCGGCCGCGATGACCGGCCCGAACGGCACCACCGTCGTCTTCGAATCCCACTCGGCCATGAACGCCGACAACGACTGTCGGCGCAAGAGCGCGCGACCCAGCGCCGCGCAGAAACGTAAGAAGTGGCCGAGCCGGCCCTTGAGAGTGAGCACCACCAACGCGAACGGGAAGTTGAGCAGGAACCCGATGAGCATGGCGCGGAGGATCGTCTCGGGCCCCACCAGGGCGCCGGCCGCCATGACCAGCTTCACGTCGCCCGGCCGATAGGCGCCGCCGAAGCGCCACAAGACCACGCCGAGGCCGAAGGCGAGCCCCAGACCGACGGGCGCCTGCCACCACTCCGTCACCAGGGGGCCGAGCGCGAGCCCCGCGGCCATGACCGGGAACGTGAGCCAGTTCTTGATCTTCCCGGTGAGGATGTCGGTGGTGGTGGCGATGGCCAGGAGCGCCACCAGCACGAGGTCCCGGGCGTCCCAGTCCATGCTAGGGG
This sequence comes from Pseudomonadota bacterium, assembly GCA_005776735.1. GTDB lineage: Bacteria > Myxococcota_A > UBA796 > UBA796 > SXON01 > SXON01. The sequence goes on along the minus strand of SXOM01000589.1, from coordinate 4,648 downwards.
TAGGGCTGCTGCACGGTGCGGCGCACGGCATCGAACCCGCCGGCCACGCCCTCGGCGAACAACGTCCACGCCGCGGCGAGCCCCACCACGAGCACGCTGATGGTGAGCATGTACTCGACCAACGACTGGCCGCGACGGGCGCGCGTCACGCGCTCACCCACTCGACGATCTGGTCGAAGAACGCGGTGGTCTGGAGCTCCACGCTGACCTCGTGCACGACCGCGAGTAACGCTTCGAACTGCCAGGAGCACACGGCGAGCCCGACCAGCACGACCACGCTCCCGACCAGGAGCGGCTCGGCGCTGGACTGCCCGCGGCGCAGGCGCCTACCCACCGCCCACCGCCCGGATGATCTCGACGCGGTCGCCGTCGTGGACGCGCTGGTCTCCCAACCTGCCACGCGGCACCACCTCGCCGTTCTGCGCGACGGCGACGGCGTCGGGACGGGCCCCGACCTGCACCACCAGCTCGCGCAGCGTGAGCTCGGCCCCGACGGTACGCACCTCGCCGTTGACGACGACCCGCATCAGCGCGCCATCGGGGTGGGCGGGCGCGCCGGGCCGGGCGCGACCACGTCGTCGAACAACTTCGGGTCGTTGGCGAGCTGCATCGCGGCTTCGCGGGTGATCTTCTTGCGGATGGCGAGGTCCTTGACCGCCATGGCCATCGTCTGCTGGCCGTCGCCCTTGCCGGCCTGCAGCATGCTCGGGATCTGGAAGAGCTTGTTTTCGCGGATCAGGTTGCGGATGGCAGGGTTGACCACCATGATCTCCTGGGCGGCCACGCGCCCCGGCTCGAAGGCCTTGCGCACCAGGGCCTGGGTGACCACCGCCATCAGCGAGCTCGACAACATCGTGCGCACCTGCTGCTGCGCCTCGTGCGGGAACGCGTCGATGAGGCGGTCGACCGTCTCGGGGGCGGAGTTGGTGTGGAGCGTGCCGAAGACCAGGTGACCCGTCTCCGCCGCGCTGATCGCGAGGCTGATGGTCTCGAGATCGCGCATCTCGCCGACGAGGATGACGTCGGGGTCTTCGCGGAGGGCGCTGCGGAGCGCGGCCGCGAACGAGCGGGTGTCGGTGCCCACCTCGCGCTGGTTGACGAGGCAGCGCTGCGGCTTGTGGATGAACTCGATCGGGTCTTCGATCGTGAGGATGTGCTCGCTGCGGTTGCGGTTGATGAAGTCGACCATCGCCGCGAGCGTGGTGGACTTGCCCGAGCCGGTGGGCCCGGTCAGAAGCACCATTCCGCGCTTGAAGCCCACGATGCGCTGGAAGATGGGCGGGAGGCCGAGCTCCTCCATCGTCAGGATCTTGGAGGGGATCTGGCGCATGGCCACGCCGATGCCGCGGGACTGCGTGAACACGTTCACGCGGAAGCGCGCGAGGCCCTTGAACGCCACCGCGAAGTCGGTCTCGAGGTTGGTCTCGAACGCGACGCGCTGCTTCTCCGGCATCATCGAGTAGGCGAGGCGCTTGGCGTCGTCGGGCGAGAGGGGCGGCACGTCCAGCCGGATGATCTCGCCGTCGCGGCGGACCGAGGGGCGCTCGCCCGCGCCGAAGTGGACGTCGCTGGCCTTGTTGTCGATCGCGGCCTTCAACAGCTCGTGGATGCGCAGCGCCATGGGTCCGGGGTGCGAGCCGGCAGTATCGCACGATCTGTGCGCGCGGGACACGCCCACCGGCGGGTTACCCGGGGGGGTCATGGGCGGCATCAGCGGTATCCTCCGGGGCAACGGGGCCCTCGAGCCGGCGGAAGAGGCGGCGTTCGGTCCCGGGCCGTGCCGGCGCGAGCCGGGCGTGTACCTGCACTCACGACCGCGCAGCACGGCCGCGCACGACGACCGGTTCTGCGTCATGGTCGCGGGCAACTTCGACCGCGCGCCGGTCACCGGGCAGAGCGCCGCCGAGATCGTGCTCGAAGGCTGGCGGCGCCAGTCGCTCGGCGTCTTCTCGCAGGTCGAGGGGGCGTGGGTGGCCGCGATCTGGGACCGCACGGCCCGCAGCCTGCACCTGGTGCGCGACCCGTTCGGCGTCCGGCGGCTGTACTGGGCGCAGCACGGCGAGCGCCTCGCGTTCAGCTCGGCGTTGCGCCCGCTCCTCGGCGTCCCCGGCGTGAGCCGCGAGCTGGCGCGCGAGCACCTCGCGGAGTTCTTGTCGTTCCGGTACGTCCACGCGCCGCGCACGCTGTTGCGCGACGTCCGCGCGCTGCCGGCGGGCCACATCCTCACCTGGGAGCTCGGCAAGGCCCCGCGGGTGGAGCCGTGGTACCGCCTCCGGCACGCGCCGCCGTACAGCCCCCTCCCCGACGACGCCGAGACGCTCGCGGAGATCGAGCGCCGCCTGTTCCGCGCCGTCGCCGCGCGCGCCAGCGGCAAGGAGCGGGTGGGCGTCTTCCTCAGCGGCGGGCTCGACTCGAGCGCCATCACCTGGCTCGCGTCGCGCCTGGGCCCGGTGCACACCTTCACCGTGGGCGTGCAGGACGGCGAAGACGACGAGACGCCGTACGCCGGCCGTGTCGCGACGATCCTGCGTGCCCAGCACCAGGTGGTGCGGGTGAGCCCCGAGGACATGCTCGGCGCGCTCGACGCCGTGGTCGCCACCGCCGACGCCCCGGTCACCGACCCGGCCGCCATCCCGCAGTACCTGCTCGGTCGCCGCGCCCGTGAGACGGTCGACGTCGTGCTCTGCGGCGACGGCGGCGACGAGATCTTCGGCGGCCGGATGGTGGGCGTGCTCGCCAGCCAGATGCGCCTGAGCGCGTGGGTGCGCCGGCTCCCCGGCGCCGGCCGTCGCATCGCGCGCCTCGCGTTCGGCGACAAACGCCCCGAGATCGACGACGACGACGCGCCGTTCGGCCTCGCGCGCGTCGTGGGCGGGGTGCTCGCGTTCGACGCGACGGCGCGGGCGAGCCTGATGCGCGACCCGGGGTGGGTGCGCGCGGGCATCCGCCGGGCGTGCCTGGAGCCGTTCTACCGCGAGGCGGTGAGCGACCCCGTGAACGAGATCCTGCACGCGTACCTGCGCGGCCGGATGCCCGAGGACGCGCTCGCGCGCACCGGCATGGTCGCGCAGCTCGCCGACATCGGCGTGCGCCCCCCGCTCTTGGACCGCGACCTCGTCGCGTTCTGCGCGGGGGTTCCCGGGCCGTGGAAGGTGCGCAGCACGCTGGCGGGGTCGATCACCAAGTGGCCGCTTCGCGAGCTGCTCAAGCCGGTGTTGGCACGGCCGCTGGTGCAGCGACCGAAGCGGGTCCTGCCCGGTCCATGGCGCCGCTGGTTCGAAGGGCCGCTCGCGGCGTTCCTGGACGAGCGGGTGCGCCGCCTGGACGAAGACCCGCTGCGGCTGTTCATGCCCGGGGCGGTGCGGGCGATGGTGCCCCGCATCCAGGAGCCGGGGGTGGCGGAGCGCCTGTGGACGCTCATCTTCCTCGACGCGTGGGTCCGCGACATCGGCGCCACCTGACCGTTCACTGCACGGAGAAGAACTCCGACGCGGTGCGGCCCACCGCCGCCGATGCTGCGCTCACCTGCCAGTTGCCGCGGTCGAGGCTACCCCACTCGGCGGTGACCGAGGTGCCCTCGCCGACCCGCAACGTCCAGGTGGTCTCCGAGTCCACGCAGTTGCCCGAGAAGGTCGTGTCGCCGCCCGCGTCGTCGGTGAGCGTCCACGTGTCGACCACGCACGAGGTCGGCGTGACCCACTGAAGCGTGCCCGCGCACGGGTTCACGAACGTGGCGCGGGTGACGATCTCGGCCGGCCACGAGAACGCCGTGCCCACCGTGCCGGCGCTGTCCTCGGCCTGGACCGCGAACACCAGGTCGGCCCCGTCGCACACGATCTCGCCCACGTCGCCGGTGTCGCCGCCGGTGTCGCCCGCGGTGTCGGTGCCCGTGTCGTCGCCCCCGCCGCCCGCACCGCCGAGGTCGGCGTCGGAGCGCGCACCACCGGCGCTGAAGCCCGGATCGTCCCCGACGCCGCACGCGACCAGCACCAGCACCAGCATCAGCGGACCTCGAAGGGGGTGCTCGCCGTCCCGGCCGGCAGGTCGGCGGACACGGTGAGCGTGTAGGTATCCGGCTTGAACGTTCCGAACGACTCGGCGCCCTCGACCGAGCCGCCGGCCGGGATGGTCCAGGTGGTGATGACCGACACGCAGGCCACGCCCACCCCCATGCCCATGCCGCTGCTGTCCGCGACCTCCCACGAGGTGAACAGGCAGCTCGACGGCGTGTCGAACGTGACGTCGGTGGTGCACGGGTTGGAGGCGATGGCCACCATCTCGAGCGAATCGCGAGGGCCGAAGACCGTGCCCGCCGTGCCGCCGGAGCGGACCTCGGCGCTGAGCACCAGGTCGGCGTCGGTACACGCGCCGGTGCCGGTGTCGCCGGTGTCGTCGCCGGTGTCGTCGCCGGTGTCGTCGCCGGTGTCGTCGCCGGTGTCGTCGCCGGTGTCGGCCACCCCCGTGTCGTCGCCGGTGTCGGGCTCGCCGGTGTCGTCGCCGGTGTCGCCCCCGCCCGAGTCGGTGTCCCCGCTGTCGTCGCCGGTGTCGGTGTCGGTGTCCGAGTCGGTGTCGGTGGCGGTGGCGGTGGCCGTGTCCGCGGCGGTGTCCCCCGAGTCGGCCGAGGCGGGCGGGGGTCCGCCGGCGGCGG
>SXOM01000588.1 GCA_005776735.1 Pseudomonadota bacterium | reverse complement strand
GACGGCGCGCCGGGGTCGCTCGGCATCGGGAGCACGGAGGCGCTTCGCGCCGGCGTGGGCTCCGGCGCGACACGACGCGGTGCCGGCGGCGTGGGCTCGGCGCGCGAGGGGGCAGGCGCCACGCTCGCCGAGGGCGGGACCGGCGGGGTCGTGGGCGGCCCGTCGTCAGCGAAACGAGCCCCGCGCGACCGCAACAATTCCATCATCCCGACGGGGTAGCTGATGAGCAGCGGCCGGCCGCACGTACACTGCCGCTCCGTGCCAGGGAGCGGGTAAGGCTCGCCCAGACGGGTCTTGGATCCACAGTGCGGGCAGGTGACGCTGAGTGCCATCCGTCAGGAATCGTCCACGCCTATCCCCTCGCGCTTGCGTGCGGAACCGACGGCGCCTAATCTCCACGGTAGACGCATGCGCAACTTCCGAATCCTCCTGGCGCTCGGCGCGCTCGGCACTGTCGCTCTCGCCGGCTACCACGTCGCGGCGCGCGCAAGCACGTTCGTGGCGTCCACCATCCTCCCCGACGAAGTACGGGCGGACTACGCGGATCGTTTCCCGGACCTCGGGCGGCGCGACTATCAGCTCGCCCGCCTCTCGGTCCTGCGGGAGACGCTCGCGCAGGTCGACAGCCGCTACGTCGACCCCGCGCGCATCGACTACACCGCGATGTTCAAGGCTGGGCTCGACGAGGTGGAGCACCGCTGCCCCGAGGTCGTGCTCCGGCTCGACGGCGACAAGCTGCACGTGATGGTCGACCGCTACACGACCATGCTGCAGGTGCGCCCGCTCGAGGGCCCGGAGGATGTGCTGGAGGAGGCGCGTCGTGTCGCGCAGATCTTGCAGACGCGCCTCCCACCCGGCGAGTACGAGCTGCCCGAGGTCGAGTACGCCTTCGTCAACGGCATGCTCTCCACGCTCGATCCGCACACGGTGCTCTTGCCGCCGGCCGCCGCGCGCAAGATGCAGGAGGACAACGACGGGAGCTTCGGCGGCCTCGGCATCAGCATCCGGATGAACAACGGCGAGCTGATGATCGACTACCCGATGGTCGGCACGCCGGCGTTCAAGGCGGGGCTCAAGCCGGGCGACAAGATCGTCAAGATCGAAGGCGAAGGCACCTTCAACATGGACATCGAGGACGCGGTGTCCAAGATGCGCGGCCCGGCCGGCACCTCGGTCACCATCTCGATCACCCGCGAAGGCTGGGAGATGCCCCGCGACGTTCCGCTGGTCCGGGCCGAGATCAAGCAGGCCGCCGTGTGGGGCGAGCTCCTGGACGGCGGCGTGGGCTTCGTGGAGATCCCGTCCTTCAACGCGTTGGTCGAAAAGCAGCTCGAAGACGAGCTGGCGGCCCTGTCCCGGCAGGCGGGCCCCAAGGGCTTGCGGGGCCTCGTGCTCGACATGCGCGACAACCCCGGCGGGTACTTGCATCAGGCCATCCTCGTGGCCGACAAGTTCCTCGCCAAGGGGGTGGTGGTCAGCACGGTCGGGCCCAACGGGAGCGACCGCGAGGAGGAGCTCGCGCGCCACACCGGCACCGAGCCGGAGTACCCGATCGTCGTCTTGATGAGCGGCAACTCCGCCTCCGCCGCCGAGATCGTGGCGGGCGCGCTCAAGAACCAGGAGCGGGCGGTCATCCTCGGCGAGCGCAGCTTCGGCAAGGGCTCGGTGCAGGAGATCGTCTCGATGGAGGACGACGCCCAGCTCAAGCTCACGGTCAAGCGGTACCTCACGCCGGGCGACCACTCCATCCAGGAAATCGGCATCCCGCCCGACATCGAGCTGTGGCGCAGCTATGTCGCCCCGCCCCGCGATCTGAAGGAGTTCGGGGTCAAGAGCGGGCCGATCATCTCGCTCTTCTCGCGCGACCGCGTGCGCCGCGAGGCCGATCTCAGCGGCCACTTCACCAACACCGTCGACCTGGAGACGCCGCCCATCTACGCGCTGCGCTACCTCGCGCCGGTCACCGACGAGGACCAGAAGTCCGACCGCAAAGACATCAAGAGCGACTTCGAGGTGCTGCTCGCCCGCGACCTGCTGCTCGCCGCGCACGGGGGCCGTCGGGCCGACGTGCTGCGCAGCGCCGAGTCGATCATCACCGCGCGCAAGAAGGCGCAGGAGACCGCGATCGTCCGCGCGTTCGACACGCAGGGCATCGACTGGGGTGCGTGCACCAATCCGGCGTCGCCCAAGGTCGACCTGCGCCTGGAGTTCACGCCGACCGGCAAAGAAGCGTGGTCCACCCAGCTCCCGACGGGCGAGCTGGTCGACCTGCGCGCGAAGGTCACCAACCAGGGCGCCGAGCCCTTGTGCCAGGTGCTCGCCCGCGCCCAGAGCCCCGAAGGCAACGACGTGATCGATGGCCTGGAGTTCTACTTCGGCAAGGTCGCCCCCGGCCAGACCCGCGAGTACACCACCCGCCTGAAGGTGCCGGCGGCGTACCCGACCGAGACGGCCGAGGTGCGCCTGCTCCTCACCGACCTCGAGAAGCGGGAGCTCACGACCACCAGCGTCGACATCACCACCACCGGCGCCGAGCTCCCGAGCTACGCGTGGAGCTGGGCGTTGTCCGACACCGAAGGGGGCGACGGCGACGGCATCCCCGAGATCGGCGAGACGGTCGCCCTGGTGCTGGACGTGCGCAACACCGGCAAGGGCCCCGGCGGCGAGGTCACCTTCAACCTGCGTAAAGCAAGCCCCATGGGCAAGTCGGTCGAGCTCAAGGAGGCCCGGTTCGCCCACAAGGCGCTCGCGCCCGGCCAGTCCACCACCGGCAAGCTCAGCTTCCGCGTCGTGGCCGAGCCGCCCGAGCCCAAGCTCGAGTTCGAGATCAGCGTCCGCGACAACGAGCGGTACGACTACGGCGCGGTCAGCCGCGCGGGGTTCTACGAACACTACGTCACCACCGAGGTGATCGCGCTGGAGGTGGGCAAGGCGCCCACGCCCGAGCCCGTCACCCCGCCGGCCATCGAGCTCACGCGCGCCCCGCCCGCCACGGCCGAGGGGTCCACCGTGACGCTCTCCGGCGTGGTCAGCGACGACGTCGGGGTGCGCAACGTCATCGTGTACCGCGGCCAGCAGAAGGTCACCTACGCCGGCGGCGGCGACGACACGCACCCGGCGCCCACGGTGCCGTTCTCGGCGACGGTCGAGCTGGAAGAGGGCAACAACGTCATCGTGGTCATCGCGCGCGACAACCGCGGCGTCACCACCACGCGCACGTTGGACGTGCTGCGGCGCCGCACCGTGGCCCAGGCACCGTCGAAGTAGTTATCTGGCGCGCATGCTGCCCAACCTGAAGCTGCCCGCGCAGGTCTCGATCGTCCACGCCACCGCGGTCCCGCCGCTCCTGGTCAAGGGGCGCTGCGTCGCCCAGACCGGCGACGAGCTGTTGGTCGAGGTGCCCGACGGGTCCGACCTGCCCCCCAACGCCCAGCTCATCATCGACTTCGCCGGCGACTGCGGCGTGTCGCGGGCGATCGTCGCGCTGCTCGGCCGTCGCGACGGCAAGCTCCTGGTCCAGGTCACGCGCATCCCCACCGCCGACAAGCGCGAATACCCGCGCATGCACGGCGGGATCACGCTGAAGTACCACGTTCTCCCGGGCGGCACCGCCGGGGTCGAGGCGTGGTTGCGGGGCGGCGCCCCCGCGGGCGCCGAGTACGAGCCCGACCCGTTCATGAACTTCAGCGTCACCGGCCTCGCGTTCGACGACGTGGAGAGCTGCAAGGACGGCGACCACATCGGGTTCCTCCTCACCGTGCCCGGCGCGCCGCACACCTGGCGCGGGGTCGCGTCGGTGGTGCGCGTGGCCCGCATCCCGATCGACGAGCGGGACGACACGATCCCGGCCACGCACCGCATCGCGGTCAACTTCACCGACCTGCCCGACGAAGCGCGCGTCGCCCTGGGCAAGCACACCGAGCGCATCCAGGAGGCCTGGCTTTGATCCGCGACCGTCTCAAGAACGTGGCCAAGAAGGCGGCGATCAAGTTCTTCGGCATGGAGTGGGAGGCCGAGGAGATCGGCCCCAACGACGGCAACACCAAGCGCGCCGGGCCCCAGGAGGTCGATCCGAACCTCATCCCACGCGTGGTCGACGGCTCGGGCGACACGCCCGGTCCCAAGCACCGCGAGCGCATCGGCCGCACCTGGCTCGCGAGCCAGGTCATCAGCGGGGTGCCGGGCGTGATCATCGACATCCGCCCCCCGAAGGAGGTGGTGGCGGGCATGTTGCCGCAGGCCATCCTCGTGCCGGGCGACCAGCTCAAGACCCGGCTCGACAGGCTCCCCGCCAAGGATATCCGCGTCACCATCTACGACCAGACCGGCAGCGACACCTCCGATCAGCTCGCGACGTGGTTGCGCAGCCAGGGCTGGGGCCTCGCCCGCATGTTGCAGGGCGGGTACGCCGAGTGGATCGAACACGACGAGCCCACCGTCCGCCCCGAGCCGCCGGCCGGCGGGCGCTACCACCTGGGCAACCCGGTGCAGCTCACCGAGGGGGCGCGCGGGGTGGTGCAGGGGGTCGGCCTGGCCGGCGGGTCACCGCGGTACGACGTCCTGCTCGACTCGGGCGAGGTCCGCTCCGTCGCCGAAGGCGAGCTCGCGGGGTGAGCGCGTGACGCCGGCGGCCGTTCCCCGATGATCGCCGTGCTGCTCGCATGCGCCGTCGCCTCGGCCGCGCCCGGCCAAGTGCTGCCGGCCGCGCCCTCGGTGCCGCCCGGTCGGGTGGCCGCCGCTCCGGCCGACCCACTCGCCGCCGCCATCGAAGCGCGCAACCAGGGCGATCTGCGCCGCGCCGCGTGGTTGTACGAGCGCTTCCTCGGCGGCAAGGCCGGGACGGCGGGCGTACGCGCCGGCGCCCAGGTCGCGCTCGGCCTGGTGTACCTCGACCTCGGCGAGCCCAACGCCGCGAGTGCGCTCTTCTCCAAGGTGCGCGCGTCGGGCACGCCCGCGGCCCCGTGGGGCGCCTGGTACGAAGCGCTGGCCGACCACCGCCGTGGCCGCCACGCCGTCGCCGCGAGCGAGTGCGGCGCCTATCGGAAGAAGTGGCCGACCGGCCCCCACGCCGACGAGTGCCTGGTCCTGATGGGCGACGCCTACGTGGCCGCCGGCCAGCGCGGCCCGGCGATCGGCGCCTACAGCGCCTACCTCGAGGCCCACCCCGACTCCACGCGCGAGGAGCCGCTGCGGCTGGGCATCGCCCTGGCGGTGAGCACCACCGACCCCAAGGGCGCGATCCCCGGCCTGCAGCGCCTCGTGCTCGACCACCAGTACCACTCCACCGGCGACACCGCGCAGCGCCGCCTCGACGAGCTCGCCAAGGAGGGGCACGACACCGCCCTCCCCGACGACGGCATCACCGCGTGTCGCATCGCCGCCGAGCGCCGGCGCTGTGGCTACGAGGCCGACGCCTGGCGCCGTTTCCAGGAGCTCGAGGTGCGCGCCGCCGACGACCCCATCATCGGCGAGTGGCTCGAGTCGCACGCCGACCAGTTCCGGTGGGGCACGAGCCAGTACGACGAGGTCGCCCGGTTGTTGGCCGAGCGGTACGCCGCCAAGCCGAGCGCCGACCTGGCGTGGCAACGGTACCGTGCGCTGGCCCGCGCCGGCGACTGGGCTGCCGCCGAGGCCCAGCTCGTCGACGGGGCCGCCACCCACGGCGGCCGCTTCCGCGACAAGGAGGCGCTCGCCCGCGCCCAGCTCTTGTCGGGCAACTACGCCGCAGCCCGCGACACGTGGACCGCCCTCGGCAAGGGCGGCGCCGCCTTCGGGCGGGAAGCGCGCTGGCTCGCGGCGTTCTCGGCCTACCGCCTCGGCGACGACGCCGACGCCCTGGCCCGCCTCGACAAGCTGGTGGGGGGCGACGACTGGACCGGGGCCGCCGCCCGGTACTACCGCGTGCGCACGCTCGAGCGCCTGGGCCGCACCGCCGAGGCCGAAGCGGGCCGCGCCGCCATCGTCGCCGACGACCCGTGGTCCTGGTACGCCGCGCTCTTGGCTGACGACACTCCGCTGTCCGCAGCGCAGGTCGCCCGCGACGGCACCTGGCCGGGCCCCGCCGCGCCGCGCCTGCCGGAGCTGCACCGGGTCGGCACCGCTCACCCCGCCCTGGCCACGCCCGCGTCCACTCCCCTCCCCCCGGCCACCCCGGTCGACTGGACCGCGCTCGCGTGGCCGTCCACGCCGGCGCCCACCGCCGGCACCGTCCTGCCCCACGCGCCCGCCACGCCGCCCGGCGCCACCGGCCGGGACTGGGACCGCCGGCCCGACACCTACGCGGCGCGCGGCCTGTACGACGCGGCCGAAGCGGCGAAGCTCCTCGGCCAGCTCCAGGCCGACCACCCCGAGTTGTTCCCGTTCGCCGAAGCCGCGGCCGACCTCGCCCGCGGGGGGGCGTTCGAGCTCGCCGCGCCCCTGGTGGCCCGGATGTACGACGCCATCGACCCGGCCGTCGGCGGCACCGCCCAACCCGACGTGGCGCTCACCGTGGCCGAGTGGCGCAGCATCTTCCTCCTGGTGCGCGACCACTACCATGTCACCCGCTTCTCCTGGGGGCTACACAAGGGGGCCAACACCCCCGAAACCAAGGCGGCGGCCTGGCGCCTGGCGTTCCCCAGCGCCGAGGCCGATGCGTTGTGGCGCCACGGCCAGACCTTCGACGTCGATCCGTTGATGGCGCTCGGGCTGATGCGCCAGGAGAGCGTATATCGACAGTGGGCGCTCTCCTCGACGGGCGCCATCGGCCTGATGCAGGTCATGCCCCGCACCGGGGCGCGCATCGCGGCGCGCATGGGCGATCGTACCTACAGCCCCGACATCCTCGAAGACCCGAGCACCAACGTTCGCTATGGCATGTGGTACCTGCACGTGCTGATGGACCGCTTCGGCGGCGCCTGGCCGCTGGCGGTCGCGAGCTACAATGGGGGGCCACACAACGTCTCGGCGTGGTTGCGCCCCTGGGGTGACAAGATCCGCCTCGACGACTTCGTCGAGACGATGCCCTACCCCGAGACGCGCGACTACGTGAAGAAGGTCACCGGCTGGTACATGGCGTACGTCGCCCTGTATGGCGCGCCAGAGGATCGGGTGCACATCCCGTTGGTGGTCACCAAGGACGATCCGAGCCTCGTGAATTTCTGACGGTGCGTTCGGGGCGGCGGCCCGCGACCGTCCGCTCGTCGGGCGGGAGCTCGCGGCCGCCGCGCGCTGGTGATGGGGGCCGGGCCTGGCTTGACAGCATCCTGACAGTTTGAAATAGTCCGCGTGGTACAATGGGGATGGGGATGGGGATGGGGATCAGCGCCT
>SXOM01000587.1 GCA_005776735.1 Pseudomonadota bacterium | reverse complement strand
GGTCGAAGGATGATCTCCGAGGCCGAGAACCGCCCCTCCGGGCGCTTCTTCGGCGTCGAGGCCGAGGAACAGCCCCTCGCGCCGCCGGCGTGGAACTCGGCCGCGGTGTTCGAGGGGGCCGAGTCGGGGGTCGGGGCGCTCACCGGCCAACCCGGTCAGGATGTGGACATCTACCTGTCCGCCGGCATCGCCGAGGACGACGGACCGTCGTGTGACACCGGCGACCAGGGCAACTGCGGGTTGTACCGCGTTCGGTGGGACCTGGGCCGCGAACGCACCGTCGAGGTCGAACGGGTGGTGCCGCCCGCGCGCTTCGGCGACGTTGCGTACGGCCACGTCGAGGCCGGGGTACGCGGTTCCGACGGAGCCCTGGTGTGGCTCGTGCGTGGGCACGAGCGACCCGGAGGCGGTGGCGTCCCGTGGGAACAGCGCGGCACAACCTCACTGGTGTACTGGGACCGCAAGAACCTGACGGTGCTCGACAGCGGCGAGCGCGGGCCGGACCGTCCGCAGTTCCCGTGGTTCTACTCCGACACGGTGGTGCTGTTCGAGAAGTCACGCAAAGACGCCGACGAGCTCGAGTGGCGGGACCTGTGGAGCGTCCACACCGACGGTTCAGGGCTGAAGGCGCGCACCGACCACGCCGACTCCGGGATCAGCTTCGGCAACCCCCAGGTCGGGACCGGCGCCGCGGCCGGGAAGGTGCTGTCGTTCGGGCTCGAAGGCGGGCGCGGGGTCAACCCCAACCCGCACGTGACCGACGTCAATGGGAACGTGCTCGAAGAGTTTGAACTGCGTTGGTCCGACGTGTCGTTCCAGCACCCGGCGTGGAGCCCGGACGGGAAGAAGATCGTCGCAGGGAGACACGTGAAGAGAGATGAATCGTACGAGCCGGGCCGAAGTCAGGAGCTTCTCCACACATTCGAGTACAGCGGGCGGTGGCGGGATCTCGGGCGAACATTCGAGCCGCTGCCGTTCGCCGACCTCCCCCAGGCGTTCTGGGGCCTGGCCGGAGACATCGTCGTGTACAAATTCGCCCACTGGTGCGCGGACGAGCGCCACCTCGTCGCCACGGTCTACAGTCGGCCCGCGCGAGGCGACCACGGCGACCGGCCGGAGATGTCCCGGGTGCTCCTCATCCGGCTCCCCGAAGCCCCGGGCGCGGAAGTCACCTACTTCGACCTGACCCGAGCGGTGGCTGACGCATTCCCCGAGGTCGCCGGGCCACGCCAGTGGCGAGGCGTGTTCAGCGTGTGTCGGGCGGTACCGGCGTGATCTTCGCCGCGCTCCTATGGGGTTGCGAAACGGGGCCGTCGCCCGACACCGACACCGGCCCTGAGGTCGGGGACAGCGGACGTGGCTTGCCGTGGCTCACCGTCATGCCCGGCAACCGACATGCCTGCGGGATCCGGTCGAACGGGCGGGCGTACTGTTGGGGCGAAGGCGAGCGCGGGTCGGCGTGGACAAAGGACAGGGTACTTTCGGATGTACCTGCCCGAACGGACCTCGTCGACTTGTCCCTGGCGGTCGAACCTGAGACGAATGTCGCGTGCGCCTTGACGACGGACCTGCGAGTGGCCTGCTGGGGAATCCATGGCGATCACGAGTTTTCCGGTCCCTACGTCGCCATGACGGTTGGCGAATACCACGTCTTCGGATTGCGCGGAGACGCCAGCCTGGACTGCTACTCCGCCACCGGCGGCGAGCCCTGTATCGACTACGCGCGGCTCGACAACGTCGAACAGTTCGCCGCCGATGGCTCGCTGGTCGTCGCGGTAGGCGCAGGCGGTGAGCTCATTGGGAGCTCCCACAGCTCGACCAACCACCCCAGTCCGGAGTTCCCGAGCGGTCCGTGGGCGCGGGTCAGCCGGCCGAGCGCTTCGTGGGACTGGATGTGCGGCATTCGTACCAACGGACGGCTGTCGTGTTTCGGCGACGTGGGTGTCGACTCCGATGGCCTCGATGCGCCGCCAGACGCCCTCGTGTCGGACGTCTGCGTGAACTCCCACATGGGCGCGTGCGCCCTCGATCTCGACGGAACTCCCGTCTGTTGGGGAGATGACAACGACTTCGAACCGTCGGCCGGCCCCTTCGCCAAGCTGACCTGTGGGGACGGAAGCTGGTGTGGCATCTCGCCCGCGGGCGAGGCCACCTGCTGGGGGTATTGCGACTCAGGTATCTGCGATGTTCCCCCATGAACTTCGCGCTTGTCCTCACCCTGGGCTGCGACGCGGACGGGTCGGACACCGGCGGCGGCGACACCGACGGTCCGGGGTCCGCCGCCACCTGGCTCGACGTGGCGCCCGGCAGCGGCCACGCATGCGGCGTGCGCACAGACGGCCGACTCTTGTGTTGGGGGGACGGCGCTGGCGCGTCCGACCTCGTCCTCGACAGGGCTCCCTCGGGCCTCACCGCCGTCGAGGTGACCTTGGAGATCGACGGGGCAACCTCCCCCGCCACCTACCAGCACGCCTGCGCCCGGCTCCCCGATGGGTCCGCGACGTGTTGGGGGCCCCACGCATGGGACGTCCCCGCGCCCGTCACGGCGCTCGCCATCGGCTACTTTCACGCCATCTGGCTGGACTCCACCGGGACCGTCCGGTGCGACGACCTGGACTTCGGCGACGGCTGCCTCGACTACACTCCCCTCCAGGGCGTGGCCTCGTTCGTCGCGAGCAGTTGGCACGTGTTGGCCATCGGCCTCGACGGCGAGCTCCAGTTCGCGCTCCACGACTCCGACACGGCCATCCATCCCACGTTGCCCCCCGGGCCCTGGAGCCAGGTCAGCCTCGTCGGCGCTGACGACTGGATCTGCGGGATTCGCGACGGCGGCGCGCTCGACTGCTGGGGGGAGCGCGGCGACGGGTACGGCCTGGCGACGCCACCCGACGGCGACTACACCGACCTGTGCATGTCCTGGCGCGGAGGCGCCTGCGCGCTCGACGAGGCGGGCGTGCCCTCGTGCTGGGGCGACGTCGAGCGGTACACGCCGGCTGCGGGGCCCTTCGCCCGCCTCACGTGCGGCTACGACACATGGTGCGGGATCGCCGCCTCCGGAGCCGCCACCTGCTGGGGAGCGTGCGAAGGCGGCGTCTGCGACCTGCCGGAGTGAGCGCTCAAGTCAGGTGGCGCCGCGAGCCCACGCGGCCCGCGCTCGAGGAGCGGACGGGCCTACGGGCTCGCCCGACCGAGCCGGGCCGCCAAGAGCCCACACGCCCGGTTCACGTCGCCCGCGCCCAGCGTGATCACGAGGTCGCCGGGACGCACGAGCGCCTCCAGGACGTCGACGGCCTCGTCCACCGAGGCGACAGCCTGCACGCCGCGGTGCCCGCGCTCGGCGATGCCCTGCACCAGCGCGGCCTGGGACACGCCCTCGATCGGCGCCTCGCCCGCGGCGTAGATCGGGAGGACCAGCACCTGCGACGCCGCGTTGAACGACTGGCAGAAATCGTCCATGAGCGACGCCACGCGACTGTACCGATGGGGCTGGAAGACGGCGACGATGCGCCGGTCGTCGTACCCCTCCGCAGCGGCCGCGAGCGTGGCCTGGATCTCGACCGGGTGGTGCCCGTAGTCGTCGACGATCAACACGCCGCCGACGTCGGCCCGCTGGCTGAACCGGCGGTCGACCCCGCCGAACCCGTGCAAGCCGGCCTGCACCTGTGAAAACGGGACGTCGAGCTCCATGGCGACGGCGGTGGCCGCCAGTGCGTTGAGCACGTTGTGGCGGCCGGGCTGGTCGAGCTCCAGCTCGCCGAGCGGCTCGCCGTGACGCCACACGCGGAAGACCAGGCTGCGCCCCTCCTGCCGGATCCGGTCCGCCCGGTACTCTGCCTGCGCGGAGAACCCGTAGGTGAAGGTGCGGCGGCGGAGGCGGGGCAGGATGCGTTGGACCACCGGGTGGTCCAGACACACCACCGAGAACCCGTAGAACGGCACCTTGTTGGCGAACTGTACGAAGCCGTCGACCAGCTTGTCGAAGTCGCCCCAGTGCTCCATGTGCTCGGGGTCGATGTTGGTGACGATGGCCACCGTCGGGTCCAGGAGCAGGAAGCTCCCGTCGGACTCGTCGGCTTCGGCGACGAGGTACTCGCCGGAGCCGAGCCGCGCGCTCGACCCGAAGGTGTCGAGCTTGCCCCCGATCACCACCGTGGGGTCGAGCCCCGCGGTGTGCAGGAGCTTGGCGACCATCGACGTGGTGGTGGTCTTGCCGTGGGTGCCCGCCACGCCCACCCCGTACTTCAGGCGCATGAGCTCCGCGAGCATCTCCGCCCGCGGGATGACCGGGATCTTCGCGGCGACGGCGGCCACGAGCTCCGGGTTGTCCTCCTTGACGGCGGTGGAGCGCACCACCACGTCGGCGCCCGCGACGTTCTCGGGCGCGTGTCCGAGGTGGATCGTGCCCCCGAGGCCGCGGAGACGAGCCAACACCGGCCCCTCCTTCAGGTCGGAGCCCGACACCGAGAAGCCCAGGTTCAACAGGACCTCGCCGATGCCGGACATGCCGGAGCCGCCGATGCCGATGAAGTGGATGCGCCGGAACTTGCCCCGGAACATCAGGCCAACACCGGCTTGGACGCGGCCAACGCGACCGGCTCGTCCTTCATCTCGGCGGACACGCTCAGCAGGATGCCCACCGCCGCGATGTTCATCATCATCGCGCTCGCGCCGTAGCTCATGAACGGGAGCACCAGGCCCTTGTTCGGCACCACCGACAGGACCACGCCGAGGTTGAGCACGGCCTGGCCGACGATCATCACGGTGAACGTGGAGGCGAGGAGCGACCCGTACAGGTCGGGCGCCCGCCGGGCGATCGTGAAGCCACGCCAGGCGAACGCAACGTAGAGCAACGTGAGCGCAGCGAACCCGACGATTCCCAGCTCCTCGCCAAGAACCGCGGCAATGAAGTCATTGTAGGGTTCCGGCAGGTACAACAGCTTCGCAGCGCCCTCGCCGAGGCCCTGGCCCGAGAGTCCGCCGTGGTGGAGTGCGAGGAGCGACTGGCACACCTGGTAGCCGTCGCCTGCACAGTCCGCGAACGGATCCATGAACGACAACAGGCGCGCCCGACGGTACGGCTCGGCGATCATCACGACCGCAAGGACCGAGAGCAACACCGTTCCGAGGCCGAAGATCCAGGAGAATCGCAACCCTGCGAAGAACAGCATGATCCCACACAAGAGCGCGATGATCGCGGTGCTGCCGAAGTCCGGTTGAACGATGACCAACAACAGCGGCAGCGTGATCGCCGCCCCCGCCGGGATCAGCACCGTCCGGAAGTCGTGGATGTTCGCCCGGTGGCGGTGCAACCACGCACCGAGCCCGATCAGGAGCGCCACCTTGGTCATCTCCGCCGGCTGGAAGTTGAACCCGCCGACGCCGAACCACCGCTGGGCACCGTTCGCCGAGTGTCCGAGTCCCGGGACCCACACCGCGAGCAGGAAGACCAGCGACATGAAGTACAGGGTGGGCGCCACCTTCTGCAGCTTGCGGTAGGGCGTGACCGCTGCGGCGACGCCGAGCGCCGCGCCCATCCCGATGGCGATGAGCTGCCGCGTGACGAAGTGGAAGCTGTCGTCGGTGTTCTCCTGCGCCACGAACGCGCTCGCCGACCACACCATGACCAACCCGAAGGCCAACAGGCCGATGGTCAGCACCAAGAGCGGCACGTCGTAGCGGCGGGGCGGGGACACGACCGGCGCGGGGAGGGCGCCGCGCGTGGGAGAGGGCGGGTTCGGCATGGGAGAGTCCGGCGACGGCAGGGGGGCGACGGGCGGGGAGCGGACAGCTTGACGAGTCAAGAGCATAGCACGCCGGCACCGATTGGGGGGCGCGGCGCGACCGTCCCGAAGCGTGGAGTGTCGCCCCGCGCCCCGGCGTCGGACGTGGGGCTACGGCTCGGCGGCGAACAGGTAGACGTAGCCGGCGTCGGTGCCGATG
>SXOM01000586.1 GCA_005776735.1 Pseudomonadota bacterium | reverse complement strand
GTAGTCGTACCACCAGAAGCCGAAGAGATAGCTCGCGATCGGGTCGAGGCTCGCGTGGCAGGCGATGCACGAGGGGTTGGTGGTGAGCGCCTCCTGCACCGCCGACTCGTCGAGCAGGTTCACGTTGCGATCGAAGTCGATCGGCCGGGACAGGTAGTCGTTGCAGAGGAAGATGCGGCTGATCGCGTTGGCCCGCTTCCGGTTGGCGTTGCTGTCGGTCGAGGTGTAGCGCCACCACATCCCGTTGGTGGCCAGCACCCCCGCCGCCGGGCGACCGTCGGTGTAGTGGGCGACCTGCCAGCCGGCGCCCGCGTAGTCCAGCGGCCAGGCGGCCGCGAGCGGCGCGTTGGCCATCGTCCAGTCGCCGGTCACCAGCTCCGTGTACGGCAGGTCGTTCTCGGCGATGTGGGCGAGCACACGAAGTGGCTCCTCGCCGACGGCCTGCGAGAACGCCACCGGGTCCTGGCCGTAGGCGTCGCCGGCGATCGACCACGTCTCGGTGCGGGTGAGGTACACCTCCGACCACAGGTCCATCACCCGACCGGCGAACCGCGGGTCGTCCAGGAAGGTGTCGATCTGCGCTTCGAGCGCGGTGGCGTCGGCCTCGACGGCCTCGATCTCCGCCACGCTGGGCCGCACCCCGCGCAGGTCGAGGCTGGCCCGCTGGAGCACCTGCACCGCCGACGCCTGGGGCACCTCGGCCGGCGGCAGGTCACGCGCGCTCGGGGCCGGGTCCGCGCAGGCCCAGAGCGCGATCAGTCCGACCATGGCGTGGTCCCCCAGTCGGTGAGGCCCGAGAAGTCGCCACACACCCGCCCGAGCGGTTCGCCGTGGAACCAGGCGTCGCCGCACCCGTCGCACAGCGCTTCGTCCACCTCGCTCTCGTAGGCTTCGGGTCCGTGGAAGAGGATGTCGTACCACTCCCCTTCGGCGTCGCGCACCGAGATGCTCCCGTAGGGTTCGTTGGGGCACCACGTGATCAGGTTGTCGGACCAGAGGGTGAAGGTGTCGAAGACCGTGGCGGTCTCGGCGTCGGAGCCGAAGGACCCGTCGAGTGCGACGTACCGCCCGTCGTAAGCGGGGACGTAGTAGCTCTGCGCGACGAGGTCGGGCGGGTGTTCGGCGCCCAACCACTCCGGTGCGTCGGCGCCGTCCCAGGAGAAGCCGCCCTGGAGCTGCTGGGCGCCGTAGATGTAGTACTCGGGCGCGTCTTCGGCGATGCCGGCGGGGTAGGCACGATAGCCGGCGGCCGAGCCGCCGAACTCCAGGCGACTGCCATCGGCGGCGGTGGCGGAGCCCACCCCGTAGAGCGCCCCGCCGTCGTAGATCACCCCGTCGATGTCGGTGCCCTCGTAGCCGTAGTAGAAGGCGTACCCCGAGAATTCGGCGCCGGACTCGGCGGTGCACTCGTCGTACCAGTACTGGTTGCCGTCCTGTTCGTAGTAGTTGGGGCACCCCGCGTCGGCGGCGGCCATGACCGCGTTGTACGCGGTGAACAGCGGCGTGGCCTCGATGTTCCACGCGTTGGCGATCGCGTCGGCCACGAGCAGCTCCAGGTCGGCCGTCGTGAGCGTGGGCTCGGCGGGGTCGTCGCGCTCCACGAGGTAGGGGTCGGCCTCGCTCGCGGTGTCGGCGGGGGCGGGACCTTCGGCCGAGTCCGCGCCGGTCGCGCAGGCGGCGAGCACCATCAGGGGAACCAGGAGCATGGCCGTGCCTCTGCGGGAGAGTGTGCCCCACCGCCGCGCCCCGCGTGCGACGAGATTTCGTCAATCCGGCATCGAAGCAATATCCGTCGGCGGATGCGCGTCGTCCCGATCCCCTGCCTCACCGACAACTACGCCTACTGGCTGCCCGAGCTGGGCGTCGTCGTCGACCCGTCGGAAGCGGCGCCGGTGCTCGACGTGCTCGGCGGCGCGGCGTTGCGCGCCGTGTGGTGCACCCACCACCACCACGACCACGTCGGGGGTGTGCCCGCACTGGCTGCGCGGTTCGGGGGCCTGCGGGTGTATGGGAGCGGCCGGAGGCCGATTCAGGGGCTGACCGACGCGCTGGGGGACGGAGATCGCCTCGATGGCGTCGAGGTCCTCTCGGTGCCGGGGCACACGCTCGACGCGCTCACCTTCGTCGTCGACGGCGAGGCCTTCACCGGCGACACCCTCTTCGCGATGGGGTGCGGCCGCCTGTTCGAGGGTGACGCCGCCCAGATGTGGGCGTCGCTCCAGCGGTTGCGTGCGTTGCCCGACACCACGCGCTTGTGGTTCGGGCATGACTACGCCGCGCGCAACCTGGCGTTCACCGGGGCCATCGTCCCGACCGGGCGCGCGGCCACCCCGCCGCCGGTGGCGATGGCCCTCGAGCGCGCCACCAACCTGTTCCTGCGCGCCGACGACCCGACGGTGGCGGCGGCGGTCGGCGCTGCGCCCGGGGTCGAGACCTTCGCCGCGCTGCGGAGTCGGCGCGACCGGTTTTGAGGTATCGACCCCGGAGGCGTATGCTCGCGCGCCTGGAGTCCGGATGAGCCAACCTGCCGCCACGCCCGCGCCGACGACCAACCCGATCACCGAGCTGGTGTCGGGGTTCGCGGCGGTTCGCCACCTCGACCGGCGCTTCTGGGTGCCGAACCTCGTCTTCCTCATCGACGGCGCCGCGTACTTCGGCATCCTCAACGTGCTGACGTTGCACCTGGGAACCACCGTGGGGCTCGGCGACGTCACCGCCGGGCGCATGGTCTCCTACATGACCGGCGCGCTCACCCTGTTCATGGCGTTCTTCGGCTTTGCCGTGGATCGCCTCGGGGTGCGCCGCTCGATGACGCTCACCATCGTGGCCGCGCTCGTCGGGCGGGTGCTCCTGGTCGTCGCGCCGCAGCTCCCGTACTCGGTCTGGGTCGTGGGCCTGGCCCTGACGTTCATCGCGTTCGGAGCCGGCTTGTTGCAGACCGCGGTGTACTCGGCGGTGAAACAGTCGACCGACGAAGCGACGAGCTCCATCGGCTTCTCGCTCATCTACGCCCTGATGAACCTCGGCATCGTGCTCGAGTCGATGGCGTCGTCGCCGGTGCGCGCCGCGTACGGCACCACGGGCGTGTTCACGATGTGCGCGGGCCTGACGTTGGTGTACCTGGTGATCCACCTGCTCTTCTTCCCGAAGGACGCCGGCGCGCCGGTGGTGAACTCGGCGGTGGCCGCGGCGAAGCTCACCTGGCGCGATCACCCCCTGGCCGACCTGCGCTTCTTGTACTTCATCTTCATCCTGATCGGGGTGCGCACCCTGTTCGCGCACCAGTGGCTCACGATGCCGGACTACGTCACGCGGGCCTACCCCGAGGCGGTGGGCGCACGCTTCGAGTGGATCAGCGGCCTCAACCCGCTCATCATCGTCGTCGGGACGCCCTTGGTGGCGGGCCTCACCCGCAAGGTCGACGTCCTCACGATGATGATCGTGGGCACCTCGGTGAGCGCCCTGGCGACGTTCCTGCTCGTGCCCGGCCCCGATCTCCCTCGCTTGTTGGCGTACGTCATCATCTTCTCCCTCGGCGAGGCCTTGTGGTCGAGCCGCTTCCTGGAGCACGTGGCCGAGATCGCGCCGGCCGCTCGCGTGGGGGTGTACATGGGGGTGGCCAACCTCCCGTGGTTCCTGGCGAAGTTCACGACCGGCTTCTACTCGGGGCCGATGCTCGCCGCGTTCGTGCCCAAGGAGGGGCCGCAGGACACCTCCACCATGTGGCTGGTCTACACCGGCATCGCGCTCACCTCGCCGATCGGGCTCTTGCTCGCGCGGAAGTGGCTTTCCGCGCAGAAGAAGGCCGACCCGAGCGCCTGAGGGCGCCGCGCCGCGACCGGCCTGGGCGCCGGCAGAGGCGGGCGCGCGGCGCGGCTGGGGGTGAAGCGGTGGGGGGAGCCGTAGCCGGCCTCCGGTGGCAGCGGGGCGCACGGCGGCCCCGGCCCGCCTCGGGCTGGTCGCGGTGCGCCCCCCAGGCTAACCTGAACAGGTGTACCAGGACCGGCTCGAGGGCGACGTCGCCGGCTTCGTCTTCCGTTCGGAGGACGGGGGCTATGCGGTGGTGCGGCTCAGCTTGCCCGCCGGCTTCGAGGCCACCGCGGTCGGGGCGCTGGCGCACCTGCGGGAGGGCCAGCGCGCCGTGCTCACCGGCCAGTGGCAAGAAGATTTGCGGTTTGGTCGCCGCTTTCGGGCCGAGTCGGTGCTGGTCGAGGAGCCGCGCACCCTGGCCGGGCTCGAGCGCTACCTGCAGGCCGCGGTCGATGGGGTGGGGGCCGAGCTGGCCCGCCGCATCGTGGACCATTTCGGCCTCGACACGCTGCGGATCTTGGAGGAGGAGCCGCGGCGGCTGAGCGAGGTCGAGGGCATCGGCCCCAAGACGCGCGAGAAGATCGTCGGCGCCTGGGTTTCGGAGCGGAGCGGGCGCGAGCTCGAGATCACGCTGCGGGGGCACGGCCTGGGCCCGGCGCTCATCCGGCGGGTCATCGGCGCGTTCGGCAGCGGCACCGCCGACGTCGTGGCGCGCCACCCGTACCGCCTGGTCGAGGTCGTGGGCATCGGGTTCCGCACCGCCGACACGATCGCCCGCGCCAACGGGGTGGCGGCCGATGCGCCGGAGCGGGTGCAGGCGGCGGTCGACTTCGCGCTGCGCACCGCCGAAGAGGAGGGGAGCTGCTACCTGCCGGAGGCGGCGCTGGTCGAGCGGCTGGCGTCGCTGGATGTGCCACGGGCGGTCGCCGCGCAGGGCATCGACGACGCGGCGCACACCCGGCGCGTGATCCGCCACGACGGCGCCGAAGAGGCCGATCGGCGCGTGTACCGCGCCGAGATGGAGGCGTTGGAGGCGCGCGTGGCGCGGCGCGTGGCGGCCCGTTGTGCGCCCACTTCGGGCGAGGCCCCCGATGTCGCGGGCGCGGCGCGCGCGGTCGGGATCGCCCTGGCGCCCGGGCAGGCTGCGGCGTTGGCCCAGGTCTTTGCCGCGCGCGTCGTCGTGATCACCGGCGGCCCCGGCACCGGCAAGACCACCATCGTCCGCGTGCTCGCCGAGCTGGCCCGGCGGCGCAACGAAGCGTGGGCCTACGCGTCGCCCACCGGGCGCGCGGCCCGGCGCCTGAGCGAAGTGTGTGGGCAGGAGGCCAAGACCCTCCACCGACTGCTCGAATGGTCGCCGGCCGAGGTCGGCTTTTCCCGGGACGGCGACCGGCCGCTCGAGTGCCAGGGCCTGGTGGTCGACGAAGCGAGCATGGTCGACCTCGCGTTGTTCGACGCGGTGGTCGATGCGCTGCCCGCTGCGTCGCGCCTGGTGCTCGTCGGTGACGTCGAGCAGCTCCCGAGCGTGGGCCCGGGGCAGGTCCTGCGCGATCTCATCGGCAGCGGCGTGGTCCCGGTGGCCCGGCTGACCGACGTGTACCGCCAGGCGGCCGAGAGCGCGATCGTCCGCAACGCCCACCGCATCCTCGCGGGCGAGGTGCCGGTCTCCGCCGAGAAGGAGGAGGGTGCGCGCGACTGCTTCGTGCTCGCGCGCGAAGACGCCGAGGACATCGCGCGGCTCCTGGTCACGGTGGTGACCGAGCGGCTGCCGGCCAACGGCTTCGACCCGCGTCGCGACGTTCAGGTGCTCACCCCGATGCACGCCGGGCCGCTCGGCACGGTGGCGCTCAACCAGCGGCTCGGCCAGGCGCTCAACCCCGAAGGCGCCGAGATCGTACGCGGCGCGCGGCGCTTCCGGGTGGGCGACCGCGTGATCCAGACCAAGAACGACTACGATCTCGACGTGTTCAACGGCGACGTGGGCCGGGTCACCGAGGTGTCGCCGGCGGGGATGCAGGTCGACTTCGAAGGCCGGGGGGTCCTGGTGCCGGGCGACGCCCTCGACAACCTCGAGCTCGCCTGGGCCATCAGCATCCACAAGTCGCAGGGCAGCGAGTATCCGGCGGTGGTGCTGGCGCTCCACACCGGGCACTTCGTGATGCTGCGCCGCAACCTCATCTACACCGCGCTCACGCGCGCGCGGCGGTTCGCGGTGGTCGTGGCCAGCCCGCGCGCGCTACGGATGGCGGTCACCCGCGCGGGGGTTGACGATCGCCACACCGGCCTCGCAGGCCGGCTCGGATACCTTTGCCGGCCTCGGGAGTCCTGATGATCCTCGCCTTCTCCTTCGCCTACGCCCTGGACGCCAAGAAGTTGCCCGGCCAGGACATCTTCCTGGATGACGGGCAGTCGAAGAAGTACACGGACACCGTCGAGTTCGCGGTCGTGGGCAACGTCCGGCCCGCCAAGCCGGGGGAGGCCGAGGCGTCCAAGCGGGTGGCGGCCAAGGGGGTCACCGACGCCCTCGTGCGCGACATCTCCGCGACCGTCCAGGAGGGGCGCACCGAGTTCGTGGTGCTCCTCGGCAACCTCGTCCCCACCTCGTCCATCGCGACATGGAAGGCGTTCACCCGGCAGTGGGTGAGCCTCATCAGCGGCACCGAGCCCCCCGAGGGGCCGATGCGCACGCGGGTCTTGCCGGTGGCGGGCGAAGACGATGGCGCCGGCGACGACCGCTACACCGGCCTCGGTGGCGCGTTCCCCGGCCTCGGCGCCGACATCGGGTTCAACCGGGTGGCCACCTGGTACCACGTCGATCTCGAGGTGGGCGGCCACACGTGGCGGCTGTTGACCGTCGACAGCAACAAGACCACCCTCGGGAGCCGGTGGGAAGAGCAGCTCGCGTTCGTGGAGAAGGTGGTCAAGGACGACGACGCGTACGACTCGCTCCTGGTCTTCACCTACCACCCGCTCATCACGTTGGCGGTGGGCCAGAAGGCCAACGTGGGCGAGGGCACGAGCGAGCTCTTGGACCTCGTGGAGGCCGAGTCGCCGGTGGGTGCGCTCAAGGCGGTCTTCTCCGGCGGCAGCACCGCGAACGAGGTCTACTTGCCGCGCGGGAAGTTCGGCGAGCTCTACGTCGTGGCCGGCGGCGGCGGCGCCCCGGCCGACACGATCGAGCGGTGGGGGCACGCCGAGGCGGGGGGCTTCCCCGACGTGAAGCTCGAGACCACGTACGACTTCGCGCTCTTGCGTGAGTTCGAACGCCAGGCCGAGCTGCGCAAGTGCTCCACGGTGGCGATGGACCACGCCAAGTCCGTCGAGTCGTGGAAGGGCTTCCCCGGCGCGTACGAAGCGTCGTGTATGCCGACGCAAGGCTGGTGGGACGTGGCGCTGACCGGCGAGCGCATGGAGCTCAACTACCGGCAGGTGCAGCCCGACCTGTCGTTCAAGGCCATCTACACCGCCACGTTCTCGGGCAAGAAGAACGGCTGGACCATCGGGAAGTAGCTCCTCATCCGCCGGCCCGTTCGTGCGCGAGGCGGGCGAGCAGCTCGTCCCGGGGCGCGGGGCGCGCGAAGTGGTACCCCTGGAACTGGTCGCAGCCGGCCGCGACGAGGAAGTCGAACTGCTCCCGGGTCTCCACCCCCTCGGCCACGGTGCGCTTCCCCAGCGCCACCGCCATGGTGAGGATGGCGCGGACCAGGCCTTCCCCCTCGGTGCTCATGCCGATGCGGTCGACGAAACACTTGTCGACCTTCACCGCGTCCAGCGGCAGCTCGATGAGCCGCGCGAGGGAGGAGTAGCCGACCCCGAAGTCGTCGACGCTGCACTCGACCCCGAGGCGGCGGATCGCCTGCAGGCGCTCCTGCGCGGCGGTCGTGCTCTGGAGCAGCACCCCCTCGGTCAGCTCGATCTCCAGGCCGCTCCCGTCGAGCCCCGTCGTGACGAGGAGCCGCTCCACCTGCCCGGGGAGGTCGGGGTCGAGGAGCTGGTGCGGGGAGAGGTTCACCGCCGTCCGCCACGTCGGGAACCCGGCGGCGCGGAGCTCGCGGCTCAGCGCCACCGCTTCGCCGAGGGCGCCGGCGCCCGCCCTCCCGATGAGGCCGCTCGTCTCGAGCGCGAGGATGAACTCGGCGGGCGGTACGAGGCCGCGGCGCGGGTGGTGCCACCGCATCAGGCCTTCGGCCGCCACGGCGCGCCCCCGGCGGTCGACCTGGAGCTGGTAGTGCAGGCGCAGCTCGCCGGCCGCGAGGCCCCGCGAGAGGTCCGCGCCGAGGGTGTTCGCCCGCACGCGCAGCTCGCGGCGGGCGGGGTCGAACGCACGTGCGCGCGCACCCCCGTCGGCCCGCGCCTCGGCGAGCGCCTCCTCCGCGGCGAGCACGAGCCCGGCGGCGTCCACCCCGCGTTCGCCGAGCACGTACCCGGACGTGATGTGGGCCTGCACCGGGGGCGTACGCGGGCCGAACGGCGCGGCGAGGCGGTCCACCAGGCGCAGGACCCGCGTGGTCGGGTCGCCGACGGCGGGCTCGACCAGGAGCAGGCGGTCGCCGCCGGAGATGCCGATGAAGCGCACGTCGGCCGACCAGCCGCCGGCTTCCGCGAGCAGGCGGTCCGCGGCGGTCGCGAGGATCGCGGCGTCCGCCCCGTCCAGGCGCGCGCGGACCACGGCGATGTCCTCCACGTCGAACGCCGCGACGAGCACCGCCTGACCGGGTGGCACGCTCGGTTCGGCGAGGAACGTGAGGAACGCGGATCGGTTGGGGAGGCCGGTCGCGGGGTCGGAGGTGGCGGCGTGGCGCGCGCGCGCTTCGGTGAGCGACAAGTCGGCCGCGAGCGTGTGCAGCACCCGCCGTTGGTACGCGAGGACGTAGGCCGTCGCAAACGACAAGAACGCCAGGCTCGCGGCGGCGAAGCGCGGGACCGGGTGCACCATGAAGCCGACCAGCGTCGCGACGCCGAGGTAGACGATCAAGAACGCGTTCAGACGCTCGCTGCGGAAGCGCAAGAAGTTGAACAGCGCGGCGAAGACCACCCAGAAGAGCGCCAGCGAGTACACGTACGCGGGGAGCAGACGCGCGCTCACCACCAACGAGATCGTGAGCGCGAGTGGGGTACTCAGGTGGCGTTGCAGCTCCACGTCTTCGGAGCGCACGCCGCGCACCAGCAAGCGCACCAGCAGCACCGCGTGCACCGCGGCCAACGTGAAGCCCGCCACGAAGCTCACGAGGTCGCCCTGGGCGAACACCATCACGAGCACGCCCGCGCCGACGCCACCGCTGAAGGGCAGGAGGAGGTCCCACACCGTGTCGCCGCGCCAGGGGCGCCGCGCCGGGTGGCCCGTGCTCACCGGACCTCGCCGGGGCGGAGGTGCACGTGGCACCACAGGTACACCAAGAGGCTCAGCCCCTGGAAGAGGAAGTAGTACACGAACTCTTCGAGGTTGGTGCGGAGGAAGGGGAAGACCGACTTGTCGGCGAACTCCTCGACCGTCCACAACTCGAACACCCAGATGCCGAGGAACTCCACCGCGACGAAGACCACCGACAAGACCGCCATGAGCGACCAGAACGCGCGGAAACGATTCCACCGGGTGAGCAGCGCCGAGACCAGCAACGAGCAGACCGCGCTGGCCATCGGGTACACGAAGAGCATGTTCTCCACGGGCACGTGGAAGAGCGAGTAGATGTCGGTGCCGTGGTAGTCCCAGCCGGTGCTCTGCCCGAGCAGGAGGTGCTCGTAGGCGGCGAGGACGACGTCCATCGCGAGCGCCGCGAGGACCGCCGAGCGCACGTCCAGGAAGGCCCGCCAGCGCCACGTGCCGACGATGAAGACGGTGAAGAGCACTGCGTAGAACGCAAACCAGCCCCCCGACCCCGCCTTGCCGAGCGTCCACCACAACCCGGTGAGCACGGCCGCCGCGGCCGCGGCCGCGCCGAGCAGGAGCGCCGACCAGTGGCGCCACCCGGACGGGAGCGCTCGGTCCTGGACCTCGGCGGGCGCGCGCCAGCCGATGCCTTCGAAGACCTGGACGTGCAGGAACCACACGAAGAGGCCGAGCGTGCACAGGGTGGAGGCGTAGAGGTA
This sequence comes from Pseudomonadota bacterium, assembly GCA_005776735.1. Taxonomy (GTDB): domain Bacteria; phylum Myxococcota_A; class UBA796; order UBA796; family SXON01; genus SXON01. The sequence goes on along the minus strand of SXOM01000586.1, from coordinate 9,745 downwards.
CTGGTCGCGTGCGACGGGCCACAGGGCGATGACCAGCACGCTGGCCCACGCGGCGCCGAGCGGGAGGGAACGGACCACCGGCGACAACCGCGAAGCCGAGACCATGCGGTCTGGTAACGCGGTATGGACACGCGGTGCGCGCGTACAGTTGGCTCATCGGCACGCTGATCTGGTCGGGCGGCCTCGGGGTGGCGGGCCGCGTGCTGCCCGGCGTCGTGACCGACCCGGGGCCCGGGCACCGACTGCAGAGCGGCTCGACGCTGCAGTTCGCGCTCGCGTTCGTCGGGTTTTTCCTGCCGCTCCTGGTGCTCGGGCTCCGGCTCGCCGGCCCCATCGACGCCATGCCGGCGCGGATCTTCGCCGCGGCGGGGGTCACCCTCGTGGTCGCCGCGCCGTTCGAGGTGCTGGTGGACCGCGCGTTCCTGGTGGCGCTCGGCGAACCGGGCTGGGTGTACCGCGTCGCGCCGCTGCACGGCGGGGCCACTTCGGCGATCGGCGTCGTGATGTGGCCGCTGTACGGCGCCTTCGTCTACCTCGTCCAGAAGCGGCTCAAGGCGCGGCCTTCGCCGCCCTCGGTCTTCGCCCGATCGGCCCTCGGCGTGGTGGAGGCGACCGTCCTCGAGGTGGCGGCGAACCTCTTCTCGCTCACCTGCTTCGGGACGTGGTTCTTCTACTACACCGCCCCCGACGTCGGGCACTACACGAGCTTCCAGGTCGCGCCGCCCTACCTCGTGGCGGGGTGGGTCGGGACCCGCCTGTTGGACGCGGTCGACCACGTCCGACACCCCGTCCGGCTGGGAGCAGCCGCCTGGGCGATCGGGGCGCTCGGGTTGGCGCTCTCTCCGGCGGCGTGAGCGCGCCCTCGCCTGCTCCGTGATAGCCCTCGCGGCCTCCCCCGAGGCACCCATGAGCCAGCCCGACGTCGGCATCCCCCTGGTCGATCTGCGTGACTGGGACGACCCTGCGCGCAGGGCGGAGTTCGTGCGGGTGCTCGGCACCGGCCTCGAGGAGTTCGGCTTTGTCGCCGTGGTGGGCCACGGGGTGGCCGAGGCCACCCTCGACGCCGCGTACGGCGCGGCCCGCGCGTTCTTCGCGCTGCCGGAGGCGGTGAAGGGGCAGTACGAAACGCCCGACGACGGTCGGCAGCGGGGGTACACGAGCTTCGGCGTGGAGCATGCCAAGGACACGCTCGTGCCCGACCTGAAGGAGTTCTTCCACGTCGGGCGGAGCCTCGATCCGGCCCACCCGCTACACCGTTCCGGCGATGTCCCCGTCAACCGGTTCCCGGCCGAGCTGCCCGAGTTCCAGCGGGTCTTCACCGCCTACTACGCGCAGGTCGAGTCGTTCGCCGACCGGCTCCTCGCGGCGCTGGCGCTGCACCTGGGCGAAGACGAGGCCTACTTCGCGCGCCTCACGCGCGACGGAAACTCCGTCCTCCGCATCATCCACTACCCGGACGTCCCGGACGCCGTGCCGGGCGCCGTCCGTGCCGCGGCGCACGAAGACATCAACCTCTTGACGGTGCTCCCGGTGTCCACGCGCCCAGGGCTCGAGGTGATGACCCGCGACGGCCGGTGGATCGCGGTGAACACGCCCCCCAACGTCATGGTGTGCGACACGGGCGACATGATGGCGCTGTTGACCGGCAACCGGGTCCCGGCGACCACGCACCGGGTGGTGAACCCCGAACGGGCCGACGGCGGCCGGTTGTCGATGCCGTTCTTCATGCACCCCCACCCCGACGCGATGCTGGTTCCCGAGGTGCCCGGCTTCCGGACCGGCGTGCGCACGCGGGACTTCTTCCACGAGCGGCTGCGGGCCATCGGCGTCGAGTAGCGGGGAGCGCGCGGGGCCCGAATATTTTCTCCCGGGCCCTTGACCTCGGGTGTCGAAAGGTCGACGATCGGGGCGGAGGTGCCCCGTCAGGGGAACGCACGCGTGTACCTGGCCCTCGCCCTTGCCTGCAACCTCGACGTCGGCCTCGGTGATCCCGATGACGACGTGCCGGACGCGGTGCGCGTGCACCAGACGCTCGCGCAGGTGGCGGCGCCCGCGGTCGATGTGCTCTTCGTGGTCGACGGCACCGGCTCGATGGGAGAGGAGCAGGCGGCCCTGGAGAGCGCGGCCGCGACGTTCGTGGGCGAGCTGAGCGCCCTCGAGGTGGACTGGCAGCTCGGGGCCACCAGCACCGACCCCGAGGACGGCGGCGTGCTCTACGGCTCGCCGTGGATCGTGACGCCGGAGGCCGACGACCCCGTCGCGGCGCTGCAGACGGCGCTCACCGTCGGGAGCGACCACATTCCGCCCTCGGCGGGCCTCGACGCGGCCACGCTCGCCCTGCGGGACGCCACGGGCCAGAACCGCGGCTTCCGGAGGGACGGCGCGGCGTTGCACGTGGTGTTCGTGAGCGATGGCGAGGACCAGAGCGGGGCGGTGCTCGGGGCCGACCCGGTGGGCGCGTTCGTCGATGTCCTGGTCGGGCAGGCGGGCGAAGGGGGCCAACCGGCGCGCGCATCGGCGGTGGTCGGCGATGCGCCCGCGGGGTGTTCGGGCACCACCGGCGATGCCGGCGCCGGCCTGCGCTACCTCGAGGTCGCGCGGCGGAGCGGCGGGGCCGAGCTCAGCGTGTGCGACGCCGACTTCGGCGCCGTCGCCGCCCGACTCGGGGAGCTGGCCGTGGCGTGGCCCACCCGGTTCCTGCTCCAGGGGGTGCCCGTGGCCGACTCGGTGCAGGTCACTGTCGACGGCGCACGGGTCACCGAGTTCACGGTGGACTACGCGGCGCCGGCCGTGGAGTTCGGCACCGCGCCGGCGCCCGAAGCCGCGATCGTGGTGAGCTACCTGCTCGCCGAGGAGGACGCATGATCCTCCTCGTCGCCGCGGCGCTGGCCGGGAATCCGGTCCTGGTGTGGGACCTCGAGCAGGACGACGGGGCCTTCCAGGCCACCGGGGAGCTCGGGCAGTGGCGCTGGGGGCATGTGAGCGCCGGCCCCGGCAGCGCCTTCGACGGCACGCGTGCGTGGGCGGTGGGCTTGTCGGGCAACTACCTCAACGATTCCGTGGAGTACCTCGAGGTGCCGCTGCCGGCGCTGGACGCGGTGGCCCAGCCGGTCTTCTCCTTCGCCCACTGGTACGGCTTCGGCTCCGGCGACGTGGGCTACGTCGAGGTCGACGAGGGGAGCGGCTTCCGCCGCGTGTCGCCCATCTACGGCTACCCCTCGGGCGGCGCGTGGTCGGGCACCTCGTCGGGGTGGGAGCAGGTCTCGTTCGTCTTGCCGGCCATCCCCGCCGCCCGCCTGCGCTTCGTCTTCTCGGCCGACGCGGTGGGGAGCGGCGTCGGGTGGTTCGTCGACCAGGTGGGCGTCTGGGACGGCGACGTGACGGCGCCGCACTTCCTCGGCGCGACCGGCCCCGTCGACAACGAGGACCTCGACGGTCCCCACACCGTCACGGTGTCCATCGAGGACGACACGGGCGTCGACGCCGTCACGGTGGTGTGGACCGACGAGCGCGGCGGATCCGGCGAGGTCGACCTCACCGCCGGGGGCGACGGGAGCTGGTCCGGCGGCCTGCCCGCCGCGCTTCCCGACACCCGGGTCAGCTACCACCTGCTCGCCACCGACGGGGCCAACGTCGCGCGGTACCCCGACGCCGGCGAGCTCTCGTTCCGGGTGTACCTGCCCGCGCCGACGGGCCTCGACGGGCCGGCGGGGCGCGTGGTTGCCACCGAAGCGGTCCTCACCTGGGTCGCGCCGTTGAGCGCCCACGAGGTCCTCGGCTACGAGGTGTGGCGAGGTGACGAGCAGGTCGGTGACACGACGTCGACCACCTTCGCGGCACCCCTGTCGGGCATCGACGACACCTTCACCGTGCGCGGGGTCTACGCCGCGGGCGTGGGCGACGCGTCGGCGCCGTTCACCGTGGGCGCGGTCGTGCCGTCGCTGCTGCGGGTGGAGCCCGACCGCGGCTACGCGGGCGAGGAGCTCCGCCTCGATCTGTACGGCCGCGACGCGCTGTTCGTGGCCGGCGAAGCCGAAGTGGACTTCGGCGTGGGGGTCGTGGTCGACGCCGTCGACGTCCGCAACGTCGATCGCCTCGTGGCCACCGTCGCGATCGACGGGTCGGCGGCGGTCGGCGCGCGCGACGTGGTCCTGTCCGGGGCCACCGGCGAGCTCACGCTGCCCGCGGGCTTCACCGTCGTGGACGCGAGCCTGCGCCCGCGGATCGTGTCGGTGGTGCCGGACCACGCCACCCAGGGCGACTCGGTCACGCTCCGCGTGGTGCTCAGCACCGCGCCCGCTGCGATCCCGACGGTCGACCTCGGCGAAGGCGTCGTGGTCGAGCGGGTGGTGCTCGAGGGCGACGAGCTGCTCGTCGACTGCGCGATCGCGGTGCGCGCCCCGCTCGGCGAGCACGAGCTCGTCGTCGACGACGGGGTCCGGTGGTTGACCGGCGGTGCGCTCGAGGTGCGCGATTGGAGCCCGCCGCCGATCGACTCGTGCGCTACCGCGCCGGGCGCCGGGGGCGTGGCGCTCGGGGCCACGGTGCTGGTGGTGCTGCGGCGCCGCCGTCGGGCCGGGTGAAGCTCAGCCGTCCCAACGGAGCTTGACGCGGAAGTGTGCGTCGGCCGGGTTTCGCGCCAGCGCCACGGTGGCGTTGGCGTCGACCCGCACGCCGAACTCCACCTCCATCACCACCGGAGGCGGCTGGCCGTCCAGCGAGAGGCCCTCGCCCAGTTGTTCGGCCGCCGCGCGGATGATGGTGACCGCGTTCTCGAGGATGCGGTCGGGGTGGCCGGTGGCGCCCACCGCGTTCTTGTCGACGCCCCCCTGACTTTCGCAGTCGATGAGGAGGGTGACGCGGTCGCTGATCCGGGACTCGATGAGCATACAGGCTCCTGGCCGTGGTACGTAGCGCCGCGCCATGACCGACGCATCCCAGACGACGCCCTGGTGGGCCCTGCGCTACGAAGCCCTGGCGGCCCTCGACCCGGCCCTGGCCGGCCCGACCGACGATCGTGCCGACGCCGAGGTCGCCTTCGTCCACGCCCTGCTCGAGCTCGATGCCGCGCGCATCCTCGACGTCGGCGCTGGCGTGGGCGCCCACGCGGTGCGCTGCGCCGAGGCGGGCCATCACGTCACGGCGCTCGACCTCTCGCCCCGGCTCCTCCGCCTGGGGCGCGAACGGTGGGAGGCGATGGGCGGCGCGCCGGGCGGGCCGACGTGGATGCCGGGCGACATGCGCTGGCTCCCGGCGGGCTCCGCGGTCGACGCGGTGCTCCTGCTCGACAGCTTCGGGTACTTCGACGACGAGGCCGATCACGCGCGCGTCCTCGCGGCCGTCGCGCAACACCTGCGCCCCGGTGGCCAGCTCGTGATGAGCGTCGGCAATCCTTACCACTGGTCGGGCCGGGCGCGCGTGGTCCACTCCGCGCCGGGTGCCTTGGCCGAGGGGCTCGACGTGGTGCGGAGCTTCCGCTTCGACGCGCTCCGCGGCCGGCTCGAAGAACGGACGTTGTGCTTCGGCGGCGCGGGGCGCACCGAGGCGCCCGCGTCGAGCGTGCGGTTGTACACCCCAATCGAGCTCGAAGCGCTGCTCGCCGCGGCCGGCTTCACCGAGATCGAGATCCACGGGAGCGAGGGGTTCGCGGTCCCCGACGAGCCGCAACCGCTCCACGCGACCGACAGCGTCACGTTGTGGGTGCACGCCCGCCTGTGACCCGGGTATAGCAGGGCGACCCGGGATCGTTGCATGCGCGTCACGTTCGTCCTTCCGCTGATGGCCCTCGCGGCCTGCGCCACCGCCGACGACACGGGCGACTCGGCGGGCACCGACACGGCCGATACCGGCGGCGACACCGGCGCCGACACCGCCGACACCGAGACCGGCGCGGACACCGCCGAGACCGGCGAAACCGGCGACACCGCCGATACCGGCGAGCCGGTCGACACCGCCGACTCGGGCGACACCGCCGTGTCGCCGCCCCCCGCGGTCCTCCTCTTCATCGGCGACGGCATGGGGTTTCCGCACGTGCAGGGCGGCGGGCAGTACGCCAACGGCGCGGCCGGAACCCTCTTCATGGAGTCGCTCCCGGTGCAGGGCCAGGTGCGCACCGCCTCGCTTTCGGGGACCACCGACTCCGCGGCGTCGGCCACCGCGCTCGCCACCGGCACCAAGACGCTCAACGACGTCGTCGGTCAGGACGAATCCGGCACCGAACTCCAGAACCTGCTCGAGCGTGCGCGGGCGCGCGGCTTGTCCGTGGGGGTCGTCACCACCGACACGCTCACCGGCGCCACGCCGAGCGCCTTTGTGGCCCACACCTCCAATCGTTCCAACGACGACGAGATCGTGGCCGACTACGCCGCGTCCCTCCCGGATGTGGCGCTCGGGGGCGGCCAGGCCGACTTCACCGACGTGCTCGGCACGCTCGCCGCCAACGTGGTGCTCACCCGCACCGAGCTGTTGGCCGCCGTGGCCGACGGCCGGCCGCTCTTCGGCGCGTTCGCCTCGTCGTCGTTTCCGTACCTCGCCGACGGCTACACCAGTGAAACGCCTTCGCTCACCGAGATGACGCAGACGGCGTTGTCGTGGTTGTCCGCCGACCCGGACGGGTTCGTCCTGCTCGTCGAGGGTGCCCGAATCGACCACGCGAGCCATGCCCGGGCGTCCGAACGGGTGTTCCACGAGGTCGTCGCCTTCGACGAGGCCATCGCCGCCGCGGACACCTGGGCGGCGACCGCACCCAACGAGGTCACGCTCCTGGTCACCGCCGACCACGAGTGCGGCGGGCTCACCGTCGACGCGGGCAGCCCGGCCGGGACCATCCCGACCGCGAGCTGGCGCTGGGGTCAGCACACCAACGCGGACGTGCCCGTCTTCGGTCGCGGGACCTTGGCGGCAACGCTCGACGGACAGCGCCTCGACCAGCTCTGGATCCACGCGGTGCTGGCCGCTGCGGTCGACGGCGCGACCGTGGTCACCCCGCCGACCGTCCCTTCGTTGGTCGACGGCACCACCGCCGAGCTGGGCGCGGCGGTCGCGACCCAAACCTGGGCGACCTCCTTCGGCGCCGGCTACAACCAGCTCGATGCGCTGCGCGTCTCCGCCGACACCACCGGCTTGCGGGTCGGCGTCGACGGCGTCTTCGAGCGCGGCGACAACGCGGTCCTCGTGCTGGTCGACCTCGACTACGGCGGCGGCACCGGCCTCGGCGCCGACCTCGTCGCGCTCGATCTCACCTTCGGCCTGGACGCCGCGATCACCGGGGCCGACCTGACCCTCGACGCCATCCCCGGCCTCGGGTTCGACGCCGTGCTCGGCGCGGTGGGGGCCGAGGAGGTGATGCTCGAGGAGACGCTCGAGGACGGGGGGCTGCGTGGCCTCGACGGCGACATCGGGACGGCGGGAGACTTCTTCTGGCTGGCCGGCGTGAGCGCGTTCGACGACGGGAACGTGGCGGAGGGTGCCGCGGCGGCCGACGCGGGCGCGACCGGCCTCACCGAGAACGGGATGGAGGGTCTTCTGCCGTGGTCGAGCCTCTTCCCTGCCGGCCTTTCCTCCGGTGGGGCCGACCTCGCGGTGGCGGTGGTCCTGGTCAACTACACCGGGGAGTGGGCGAGCAACCAGGCGTTGCCGCCGCTTGGCGCGGTGGACGAACCCGGGGAGGGGACGATGACCCTGGTGCAGGCCGTCCGCGTCACGGTCGACGCGACTGGCGCGCTGACCTCGGCGCCGGCGCTCGTGCCCTGAGCGCAGGGCTCAGTTGGCCTCGACCGCCGCGACCTCGCTGGTCCAGTACGACGGGGCGCGGTCCCAGGGGTTCGGCAGGTTGTCGTCGGTGACGTAGACCCACGCGATCCCCTGGTCGACGACGTTCTGGAGCGACTCACCGAACGCGGACCCTCCCGCGGTGTGGGCCAGGAACCAGAACCGCTCGGGCGCGTAGGCGGCCATCCACGGCTCGGCGGCGTAGTCGCGGAGCTGCACCAGGTCGCTCTCGGCGACCACGAGGATGTCGGCGTCCTCGAGGTACGCTTCGCACGACGCCGTCCCCGGGTTGTACGCGACCAGCGCCTCGGGGCCGTACATCGCCTCGATGGCGTCGGTGCGGGCGCCGTACCACTCGGGCCACGCTTCGCAGGTGTTCGGAACCTCGTCGAGGAAGATGCCGTCCACGCCGTACCAGTCGCGGTACTTGCGCGCTTCGGTCTCGATCTCGTCGGGGTCTCGGGTGCCGTAGGCCGTGGACACGTAGCCGATGACGTAGACGCCGAGGGCCTGGGCTTCGGCGATGCCGGTGACGTAGACCTCCTGGCTGGCGCTGCCGGGACCGCTGGCCGGGTTCACCACCATCAGGCCCCCGGTCTGTGCGGCGCCGTCGACGTACAGCGGCCAGTCCACACCGTCGGGGCGGACGTACGCCGGGATGCCGAGCCGCAGCCCGAGGTCGGCGAAGGTGGGGCCCTCCGCGACCGCGGTGTCGCCGGTGTCGGCGGAGTCCCCGGTGTCGGGGGCCTCGCCGGTGTCGCCGGAGTCGACCGGGTCGGGGTCGGTGCACCCGTCCGGCTCGGTGCAGCAGGCTGCGAGGAAGTACAGCATCGGAGCCAGTTAGCCGAGTCCGGCGAGCGCCGCCTGCAGCGTGGCGAGTCGGGCCTCGTCGCCGGCCAGCTCGGCGCGGCGCGCGGCGAGGAGCTCCGGCTTGGCCTTCCCGACGAAGCCCTCGTTGCCGAGGAGATTGCGCAGGAACTCCACCGACTTCTGGGCCTTGGTGATCTGCCCGGCGAGCCGTTCGCGCTCCTTGTCGAGGTCGAGCACACCGGCCAGCGGCACCCACGCTTCGATGCCGAGGATCACCACCGTCGCGCTCGCGGCGGGCTTGTCGCCGTCGACGACCGTGGCGTTGGCGAGGTCGCCGAGCACGTCGGCGTAGGGGGCGAGCCCGCCGAGGCCGCGGGAGTACAGCTCGAGCGGCACCTTGCCGCCGAGCTCCTTCTCGGCGCGGACGCGCCGGACCGCGACGATCGCCTCCTGCAGGAGCGCCACCTCGTCGAGCGAAGCGTCGGCCGCCGGGAAGTCTTCCGCCTTCGGGAAGGGCGCGGTCAGCACGCTCCCTTCGCTCCCCGGCAGGTTGCGCCACAGCTCCTCGGCCAGAAACGGCATGAACGGGTGGAGGAGTCGCGCGACCGCCGAGTACACCGTCCACAGCGTGTGCCGCGCGGCGGCCTTGGCGCCTTCGTCTTCGCCGTACAGCGCCGACTTGGAGAACTCCAGGTACCAGTCGCACAGCTCGTACCACACGAAGCGGTGCAGCTCGGCCGTGGCGTCGTTGAAGCGGTAGCCGTCGAGCGCGGCGCGCACGTTCTGCACGGCCACGCCGGCGCGCGCGAGGATCCAGCGGTCCATCACGCGCGGGGCGGCGGCTGCGGGCCGTGCGTCGACGTGCATGCGCAAGAAGCGGAACGACTGCCACACCTTGTTCTGGAAGCGGGTCCACACCTCGACGTGCTTGTCGCCCCACTGCAGGTCGCGCCCCAGGCCCGCCAACGAGGCGAGCGTCATCCGGAACGCGTCGGTGCCGTGCTTCTCGATCGACACGAGCGGATCGACGACGTTTCCCTTGGTCTTGGACATCTTGTCGCCCTGCTCGTCGCGCACCAGGCCGTGGATGTACACGTCCTTGAACGGCACCGCCCCCATCTGGTGGATGCCCGAGTACATCATGCGGGCGACCCAGAAGAAGATG